>JAEDNJ010000118.1 GCA_016302525.1 Phascolarctobacterium sp.
CGCACAAAAACCTTGTCATAGCCATAGTCATTGCCCACAGCCGTCAAAATAGAGGTATCAACAGTCAGAGCGATAGCAGGCAGACCCTTACGCTCCTTTTGAAAGCGGCCTACAAATTCAGCAGCCAAATGCTGGCTATCGGCAGCACTGCCGCCATTACCGCAAAACAGCACCTTGTTTCCCTTGGCTAAGGCTTCCTTAACTACAAGAGCAATTCTATCTAGTTTTTCTAATAAATCGCTCGCCATGACTGCTTGAAGCACATCCAGATGGTCACGGAAGCGTTCTTGGATAATCTTATTCATTCCTTCACCTATTAATCACTCTTAATACTAAATCTAAGAGCTCATTTATTCTATTCCCTACCAGTTATAGTAAAAATATTGTAGCCTTATCTGGTGGTCATCCTTATACCATTCTTTTTCGTAGGAAACCTGCAGAGCCCAGCAGCAGAAGCGATGATACCAGTTATAGGTAGTTTCATAATTTCTCGTCGTAATTAATTTGTTGCCAACGTTGCGGAACTCACGCTCACCCACATCATAACGATGTACTACGCTAAGCGTATCATTTTTAGTCGGAGACCACTGCATACCCAGACGCAGCTCTCTATCCATATCAGATTGGCCGATTTCAAACAAGCTATTAGAGCGTTTTTCTCTTAAATAGCTTGCCCACATCCTCTTATTGCTGTCAATCTTTTGTCTAATAGTAGCATAGTACATATTAGTAGCAACTTTGTCATTGGTATAGTCTTCATCTATCCACTTGCGACCGTAGGTTAAATGCAGGGTTGTATCCGGACCAAACAGCTTAATGGGGTCGTGGTTAATATAGTAGGCATACTCCTTGCGCCAGCTCTTATGGTCATTTTTGCCACTCTTTATATCATAGTTGCTCCAAAGACCATACTCAAAGTACGCAGAATAGGATAAGGGTAGACCATCGGCAATGTGATGTGGCTTATAATCGAAGCGATAGTTATTCTGCTTATGATACCACCAATCGTCATCCTCTTCCCAAACATTCGCATAGGTAAATTTCCAATTGCGCTCGTCATGGATAAACTTATATTGCGGCTTAAAGCCGTTACGAGAGTATTGAATGAGGTCTATCTTCAACGTATCCTTCTCACTCAAAGCCTCACTGTCAGACAGCTTAATATACCAGCCATTGTCCTTGCCATCCCAGCCAGCAGAGGGCTTAAAATATTGGCGAGTCTCCTTAAACTCATTTATCCAGAGTTTGCGGGAATAAATATGCTTACCCTTGACGAAAACCTTCACATCGTGGGCAACCATCTTTTCCTTAGGATAAAATTCCACCCGCTTAGCCTCTACATGCATACAGGGTGTACTTTTTTGCGCAGTACAACGAGTAACTCTGCCACCCTGGTCTGCTACTACCTTATCAGGCAGAATAAAGGCGTGCGGAGCCTTGAAGAAATCCTTCGGACCTCTGCCCTCTATCTGCTTGATTTCGCCAGTCTTAGAATTATAGTTAAAATGCAGCCATTTTCCCTCTAGACGACTGCCTGGCCCTAGAATAGTACCGCCCTCCAGAAGATAAATGTCACCCGTCTTCATATTACCAAAGGCATAGCTTGTCAGCACAGTGTCTTCTCCCTGACTCAGCTTAACCTTGCCCGTAGCTAAAAAATCACCTGTTGCATTTTCAAATTCTACATGGTCACCATTTAAAATTACGGGCTGCGGACCATCCACTGCCTTTTTTCTATTCTTTCTTTTTTCGGGAGGAACATAGTCAGGATCATGCATGGCTAAATCACGCAGAGCCTGGTCCCTAGTGATACGGCCAGTAGTTAAATCAATATTGTCATCCTGATTTTTGTTAGCTGGTATAGCAAATTCTCTTTCCTTGCCTGTTTTTTCTGCAGCCTGAGTTCTCTTTTGCTTAACAACCTGCTTTTCCCCAGCCTGCTCATTATGCACGCCAAAGTTGGCCAGAGTTTGATCCTCCTCCTCAAAAACAGGGTAGGAGGCTTTATTTGCTTCAAGATTAGGCTGATACTGCTCTGCTGCATAGCTAGGCACACAAAGGCCTACAGCTAGGGCAGCCGCCAAAAACGCTTTTTTCATAGGAAAACTCCTTTATCTTCAACATCTTAAAATGTGTATACTCATCCAAATTTAATTATAACATAAAAAAAGAAAAAGCTCACCAAAAAAATGAGCTTTTTCTAGATTTTTTTCATATAAGCTTATTCAGTTACGATACCCTGCATAGTAGTATCTGCTGCAGTTTGTACATAGGTACAGCTTCCCGCCGGAATCGTCACCGAAGCGCCCTTCACAAAGGCACCACCAACGATACCCACAGGCCCTAAAATAACCAGGCCGCCAATAGTTGCAGCACCAGCGCCAGCAACAGAGCTAGCCTTTTGCTTAGACAGCTCGCCTACAGTAACAGGGATTTGTGTACCATCTACAGCGTTAATGCTGGTAAAGTTAATATCAATACGACCATCCTTGCCAAAGATACCAGGCTGTACTACCTTTTTGATAAAGCCAGTACCACGAGCCCCCTTAGGCAGTACCATAACATCATTTACATACAGATTATCTGCTGCTTTGAAGTTTACAACATCACCGGCACGGCTTTGTTTCGTGCTGAGCTGATCGAGGAATTCAATCTTAATAACATTGTCCTTAGGCAGGGAAACAGTTTGTACAGGAATTTTGCCATCCTTGTAGGAGGCCAGTTTAGTCAGCTCATCTAAACGATCAGACAGAGAACCGCCCACAGCACTACCATTGACAAATTTTTCCAGCTTTTCAATACGAGTTTTAGCCGGCTCATTGCTCAGAGTATCAGAGAATTTCCATTCCACAACATTCAGACGAGTTTTGAAGGAAGCCTCGCTCTTGTCATCACCATCTAAATAATCATACATATTGTTAATTCTCTCAAGCACTCCGTTAGTCGTAATGGTGCCATAAACATCGTCCTCCAGGCTGTCCATACGATCTATCAGACTGCCACTTTGATTGGTGCCATAAAGCATTTGCTCCATCGCAGTAACCTTTTCGGCAGCAGGCAGAGCAGCATCACCTGCAAAGACAGGCATAGCAGCATTCATGCTAAAAATCATTGCCAAAACAGCACTAGCAAGTTGTTTTTTCATTGAAAATACCTCCTCAAAATTGGTTGTATATTATTGTGTCACTTCTTTACTACAGTAATTAAGTCAAAACATACTCCTTAACATCGAGTATAATTCTTAAATATGGCAGATTTATGTTTATTACTACTAAATTTAGCACAGGAGCATTCATATTCCTTACTAGCCAAAAGCTAACAACATTAAAATTGCTGCAGGAATAATACTATAACTCTTCGTTCCTATTTTTTGTATTGCGCAAGGCTAGCCTTGACAGCCGCCTCCAGCTCATCCATCTTCGCAAAGCGGCGGCGATGCTGAGCTCGCTTCGAGGGCTTCAGCTCCTCCATGGCCTTACGATACTCGGCTACAGGCATAACATAAAAGCGTTTATCCTTGCACTGCTCGCCCTCGCACTCCTCCCAGAAAGCGCCAAAATCAGTTTTCAGCTTGCGGTCACGACGGATGTGATTCATGGCATAGTAACCAGAATTACCTACAGCGTAGATTTTTTCTGCACCTATTTCCTTAGCAAAGCTACGCAATCCATAGAAAATTAAATTCTTAGTACGATAACCAAAGAAGGCCTTCGTCAGCCCTTTGATAACCTCCGCACCATTTTGGGGACCTTGCAATGCACCGATGTAAATAGTAGGCTTGTCGTTCTTCTCCTTAGCCAGCCAGAACATAATCTGGTAAAGAACTTCGTTTTCATAAATCAAGCCCAAGGAGAGACAGCCCTCCTTGCGTTGTCCGGCATGGAACCACAGCTGTAGCTTTAAGGGCTTGTCAAGGTAGGTATCCTCCCATAGGGTATGCATTTCCCCCCTAACATAAAGCTTACGCAGCAGCTCCTCTTGGAACAGCTCTTCCATCAGCTCAATATGCGTCATGACAAGGCTTACGCGCTCATTCCAGGTGGAGTCCTTATAAAAGAAGCTGCGTGTGGTTTGCTCTACAAAGGACGGCGTTCCTCGCAGCAGCTCCTTGCGAAACTCACTGGCACTGAAAAACTTGTCCAGCTTATTCAGCTGCTTGCTATGCGTAGCACAGCGAGTACGAAAAACCACATAACGCTTTAGCTCCTTCAGGAACTGGGTTTGATATAAGCTTTTACCAATGTATTCTAATAATGCACTATCCATTAATCTAACAAAAATATCTCCTTCAGTAGAAATCTTAAATTTATTCATTTCCTGCTTGCCCAAGCCATGTAGCTGCTGCAAGCACACAATTATACAGGTACATTATACCATACAGCAACACAAATATGCAACTTTAAAAAACTAAAGAATGTGCCGCAGGCTTCCCTACATGAGCCCAAAGCACATTCTTTATGTTTATTCCTTGCTTATTTAATTTGGCGTGCGTTTTTGAAGTAATATAGCGTGCAAGAATTGCTTGCTCTTTGTCTGCTTATTTAGCTTTACACGTGTTTTTGAGGTAATATTGCATACAAGCATTGTTTATTCTTTGCTTACTTAATCTATATTTAGAAGTAGTATAGCATAGAAGAATTATTTGCTCTTTGCCTGCTTATTTAATTATGCGTGCCTCTAAATAATAGCGTTTCTCAACTGCGTGACCAATGGAGAAGGTCTTGCGCGGCAGGGCTCCCTGAGCCTGGATAGAATCAAAGAGCGCTTCCTTGGCAAAGGGCGGCAGAATTAAGCCTAAGGCCCCGTCTGCCTCCGCTAAAGCGGCAGTAGTATCTGCTCCATGAATGTAGTCTATTTCCCCAGCGTTTTCGGCAAGATAAGCATCTAAAAAGTCCTGCACAGTTTTGACAGCTAGCTTACCCTTGGCTGGGTCAATGTAGAGCGTGCCCTGCTTTGTACCAGCAAACCACTCTACAGGAAAGCCCTCTTTAGCACAAATACTCTCCTGCATCCTAGCCAAAAGCTTGTCGGGCTCACAGCCTGTAATCACCCTATGGATCGGCTCAAACTCCTGCGCCTCGTCCTGAATATTTTCAATTTCCACCAGTGCATAGCGAGCAGGATGCTTAGCCAGGTCCTGCTGAGGCTTATTTGCCTTCAGCTTTTCATAGCAGGCCTTAGCTGTAGCCAGGGA
>JAEDNJ010000119.1 GCA_016302525.1 Phascolarctobacterium sp.
TTGGAGAATTGGCTTGCTTTACGAGCTTTCTTTAAGCCGTATTTACGACGCTCTTTTTCACGCGGGTCACGAGTTAAGAAACCAGCTTTTTTCAGAGCACCACGCATTTCGATGTCTACCTTCAGCAGAGCACGAGAAATGCCATGACGGATTGCGCCAGCTTGGCCAGAGAAGCCACCGCCACAAACATTAACCAGAACATCATATTTGCCTTTGGTGTCGGTTAATTCCAGCGGTTGGTTGATGATTAATTCCATGGTCTTCAGACCGAAGTATTGTTTCAGTTCACGGCCGTTAATGATAACGTTGCCTTCGCCCGGAACCAGACGAACGCGAGCAACGGAAGATTTACGACGACCGGTTGCATTATAAGTAACTACTGCCATTTATATTCCCTCCCGATCTTATCTTACGTTGATTTCTAAAACTTCAGGTTTTTGAGCTGCATGCGGATGCTCGCTGCCAGCGTAAACATGGAGTTTACCATAAATTTGGCTGCCCAGACGGTTATGAGGGATCATGCCTTTGATAGCTCTTTCTACCATTCTAACCGGGTTGTTTCTCAGCATATCGCCAGCCTTTACATAGCTGTCGCCACCGAGGTAACCAGAGTGATGGAAGTAGATTTTCTTAACCAGTTTCTTGCCGGTCAGTTGAACTTTGTCAGCGTTGATAACGATTACATTATCGCCGCAGTCCATGTGCGGGGTAAAGGTCGGTTTGTGTTTACCACGCAGAACCTTTGCAACTTCTGCTGCCAGACGGCCCAGAGTTTTATCAGCTGCGTCTACTACGAACCATTTGCGTTCGATGTTAGACGGATTTGCCATAAAAGATTTCATCTTTATGTCCTCCTAAAAATTACAAAAACAAAACAAGTAACTTCTTACCGTCTTTCGGGGCTATGAAATCAGGCAGAAAATCACGTGGATATATTTTACCAAAATTAGCCTAGCAAGTCAAGCAGTATTTTGGCTATTTTGTAACATTTTTACACTTATTTGAGGTTTTTAACACGTGAATAGTAAATAAGGAGTGTAGCCCACGCGTGACAGATAGAGGCCACTGGCAGGAGCCGGTGCATTTAAAAATTCACTGCGGCTGCTATTAAGCTCGGCTGCAAAATTCTCTACAGTACGCTCTCCTAAGCCCACCTGAACCAAGGACCAGACTAAATTGCGCACCATGTGATAGAGAAAGCCATCCCCCGCCACGACAAAATGCAGCTCCTGATTCGGTAAAGCTTTCCATTGCGCACTATAAATAGTACGAACAGGGTCATTGTCAACACTGCCGCTGCTTCTAAAGGCGCTAAAATCGTGCTTACCTAAAAGCAGCTCGGCCGCCTTATTCATCACCTCTAGATTAAGAGGTGTGCGTAGCTGCCAGGCGTATTTCACGAGAAAAGGGTTGGGCTTACTATTAATTACAACCCTATAGCTATATTCCTTCCAACAGGCATCAAAACGAGCATGAAAGCCAGCTTCAACCTCCTCGGCACTCAGAATAACTATATCCGAGGGTAACATAGTAGCACTAGCCCGCACTAGGTTAGCACAGGGAATGCGACCATTAGTGTTAAAGCTCACCACCTGCTCTAGAGCATGCACGCCAGCATCAGTGCGGCCACTGCCAGCAGTCTGCACTACCTCACCGCACACCTTGCCTAGATATTCCTCTAAAATATTCTGTACCGTGTTGCCATGCGGCTGCTTTTGAAAGCCCTGATAAGCGCTGCCATCATAGGCAATTTTTAACTTTATCGTTCTCATATTTTTATAAGGGGACTGCCCCAACGCATTACTGCTAGCACAACGATTAAAGCGAGTACACCAGCAAAGGCCACATAATCGCGGCCAACATAGCAAAGCTCATGCATACGGGTGCGCCCTTCTCCCCCACGATAGCAACGAGCCTCCATGGCTACAGCCAGGTCGTCTGCCCTTCTAAATGCGCTAATAAAAAGGGGAATTAAAAGCGGCAGCATATTCTTTACGCGCTCAAAAATATTGCCGCTTTCAAAATCCGCTCCACGAGCAGTTTGCGCCTTCATAATACGGTCCGTTTCCTCTAGCAGAGTAGGAATAAAGCGCAGGGCAATAGTCATCATCATAGCCAGCTCATGGGCGGGCACACCAATAGACTTAAAGGGACGCAGCAAATTCTCTATACCATCTGTTAATACTATAGGAGAGGTAGTAAAGGTGAGAATAGAAGAAAACAATAAGAGCAGAATCAAGCGCAGGCACATTTTGCCGCCCATTGCCAGGCCCTCTTGCGTGATTGTTAAAAAGCTATATTGATAGACTACAGTTTCACCTGGAGTAGTAAACATATGAATACCTAAGGTGAGCACCAAAATAATCCAGATAGGCTTAACAGATTTAAGCACCATCAAGAGAGGTAAACGGCTCAACAAAATAACAAACAGCGTAAAGCCACACAAAATTGCGTAAGCCAAAGGTGTTTGTGCAAAAAAGATAGCAATAATAAAGAGCATTGTAGCTAGCAGCTTCGTGCGCGGGTCCAACCTATGTACGAAGGAGGTGCCTGGGAAATATTGACCTAAGGTTATATTATTTAGCATATTTCCACCCCTTTGCCTCACAAATAGCCTTAACCAAGGCCCTTTCGTTCATAATTTCGCCCTTAAGCTGTAGACCTTGAGCCTTCAGCTTTTCTGCTAGCTGATAAATATGGGGAGTATCCATGCCTACAGCACGAAGCTCTTGGCTGTGGTTTTTAAAAATCTCACTAGGAGCACCGTCGTACATCAGCTTACCCTTATTAATCACGAGCAGCCTATCCGCATATTGTACAGCCTCATCCATGCTGTGTGTTACTAACACAATAGCCAGCTTGCGTTTCTTGTGCAGATCTAAAATCTCCTGAAAAACTCTTTTGCGGCTAATGGGGTCTAAGCCTGCAGAGGGCTCATCCAAAACCAAATAATCGGGATTCAAAGCTACCACGCCTGCCACAGCAACACGACGCATTTGCCCACCACTGAGCTGGAAGGGAGAACGCTTAGCATAGGTCTCGTAATCAAGGCCAACAAAGCGCATAGCCTCCTGCACTAGCTTTTTGACCTCATCTGGAGCAAAGCCCTTGTTGCGGGGCGCAAAGGCAATATCCTCCTCGACAGTTTCTGCAAAAAGCTGGTGCTCAGGGTATTGGAAAACCATGCCTACCTTGTGTCGTGCAGCCTTGGCCTCCTTTGATTTAGCAGCAGCATTCACGCCATCAATCATAATAGTGCCTTGCTCTGGGCGTAGCAAAGCATTCAAATGCTGCACCAGTGTAGATTTGCCGCTACCAGTGTGACCAATAATAGCCACAATCTCACCCTTTTCAATGCTCACAGAAATATTTTCGAGAGCCCGGCGTTCAAAAGGTGTACCTTGTGAATATGTAAATGTAACCTTACTTAACTCTATTGACATAACGCTTGTGCAAGCTCCTCTTCTGTAATAATATCCTTGGGCAGCTTAGCGCCACATTTGCGCAGCTCGCTGGCCACCTTTGCCGCAAGGGGAGCCTCTAGCCCCAGTGCTTCTAGTTCCTCAACTCTAGAGAAAACCTCCTTGGGCGTCCCCATGAACTGCATTTTTCCCTGTGCCATTACCACTACACGACTTGCCTCTAAGGCCTCCTCCATATAGTGAGTAATATACACAATAGTAATCTTCTTTTCCTGATTCAGCTTTTTGACAGTGCTGACTATTTCCTGACGCCCCTGAGGGTCAAGCATAGCGGTGGGCTCATCCAGCACAATACATTTAGGCTCTAAACCTAAAATTCCAGCAATCGCTACCCTTTGCTTTTGACCACCACTAAGTAAATGTGGAGCATGCTTAGCATATTCACTCATGCCCACAGCTGCCAAAGCCTTCTCTACACGAGGGCGAATTTCTGGTCCAGGCACGCCAATGTTTTCTAAGCCAAAGGCTACATCCTCTTCAACAATAGCGGCCACAATTTGGTTATCCGGGTTTTGAAAAACCATGCCCACAGCTTGACGAATATCCCAGGTTTTTGCTTCGTCCAGAGTATCCATGCCGTCAACAACAACCCTGCCCTCTGTGGGCACCAAAAGGCCGTTAAGATGGCGAGCCAAAGTAGATTTTCCGCTGCCATTAGCTCCGATAATGGCAACAAACTCACCAGCCTCGATATCAAGGCTTACGCCGTCCAATGCCCTAACCTCATTACCATCAATATCCTTATAATAGTGTTTTAAATTTTCTATAGTAATCATAATACCTCTAGTAGCTGTACCTGTTATCTTCTTTAATAAATCTTTACAGACAAGGTCGTTAGATACGACCTTAACAAATACTGCAGCAAAAAATAAATCACAGCTTAACACGCTCTATTATATATGCAGCAAAAGAAATAGTCAACCATTTTTGTTGCAACGGTTGACTATAGAAGAAAGCCCTTTAGCTACTACTATCCTTCTAAAATTTTCTTTAGTACAGCTTCTCTTTCAACATAAAACTCGTATTCTTTCTTAATCTCTGCCAGCAAAAGCTCCAGCTCCTCCTCATTAATATGGTTAAGCTTAGCAATAGCTGTCAGGACCTTTTGCTCGCCAGGCGCAAATTCACCATCTGTATAGGCCAGGCGTCCTGCGTTCAAGATAAAGGAGACAACCTGTTCCTTATTATTAAAGACAACGCTCTCAATGCTTTCTGCCTGAGTGTGATTGCCCACATACTCCTTAGCAATAGAAACCAGCCTTTCAGAAGCTCTCAACACTGCGTTCACATTAGATAGGAATTCGCTTTCCACATCACCAATGCTGCGATCGCTAATCTTCATCACAGCAACCCCACGCAAAAAGGTAGCTTTATCAGTATCACTCGTAAACAATTCACTAATAAACCGCATACTAACACCTCCAACGCTATTCTGCTTTCATTATAGACTATATTGAGGGCAACGTCAAGATAGAGGGAGCAGCGATTACAGCCCCTATTTATGACGCCTTTTTATCCCATTATACACATTACCTGCACCATAAAACATCAGTAACCGTTACTATTCCTAGAGCAACAATATAGCAGACTATGTAATTTTCAATTACTATTTTTCGATTCAAGGTAAAATGAAGTTGCACAAAGTGCAAAACTAAATA
>JAEDNJ010000120.1 GCA_016302525.1 Phascolarctobacterium sp.
ACACGCACACCCATAGCCTGTTCAATATTACGCTGCTGTGCAGGGCTCAGCTCATCATCAAAAATGCACAGGTCAATGTTTTCCTGCTGTACGAATAAAGCTAGCTCCTGCACCTTGCCCTTGCCGATAAAGAAGGCTGGGTCGGGCTTAGGACGCTTCTGGAGAAAGCGAGCCACTACCTGGGCACCAGCGGTATCAGCCAGCTGTTTGAGCTCCTCTACGGAGTCCTCAAGGCTCCAGCCCAGCATATTACCCATACCACTGTATTCCATGCCTACAAGGATAGCCCGCTCCTGTACCTTAGCCAGACTAGAAGAAGCGCTCTGCTTATCTAGGATACGCTCAATCATGGCCATCATATTAGGCAGATGGATGTTTTCAGCCTGCTCTAGGGTTAAGACATCAGTACATTCGACTATATAATTTTCGTTTTCATCAAAGCCGGCAATCATACCAAAGGTAACAAGGCTTTTTTCAAACTCAGGCACGACACCAATGGCCAGCATACAGTCAAAGCGATTGTTCTTAAGCGCAGAAATATCCACACCGCTCAAGGTAGGATTTCCACCTGGATGTGTGTGTAGACAACGCACACCACTCAAACGGCTAGCTCCCCTTCTGCCCTCCACTGCTGGCAATTCAACCGTATTGTCGTCGCCAACAATAACATTGAGAATTTGTCCACTGCGGTTAATATAAACAGAAATCTCTCTGCCGATGAAGTCGGTAATACGAGCCATTTTTACGGCCAGCTCCTGACTGAGCAGCTGACCATCATGGAGCTCTAGATCATAAATTGTCTTTAGGTCCTCAATAACCGAATTGCGTATGCCCTTTAGGTTACCCTGGACCTCTTTTTCTAATTCACTCATGGGTACTACACCCCCAATAAATTTTATCTTCGTTGCTTTGCAGGCTCAATATTAACCTTGTAGCCACGAATAGTGTTCTTGTGCATTACGCCCAGAACCTTCTCCGCATACTCTTCGGGAACCTCAACAAAGGTAAACTTGTCGTAAATATTAATCATACCAATGCTGCGAGCAGGAATGTCTGCTTCAATAGCAATGGCGCTGATAATATCCTTTACAGTGATACGCTGCGCACGGCCTACATTGACAAACATACGCACCATGCCCGGCTTAGCGCCAGTGTTTTGCAGATCCATAGCAATAGGCTCATCCTCTGCCTGTACCTGCAAAGCCTTGGGACCCTCCTGCATGAGCTTAATCGCTGCAGCAGCAATGTCCTCAGCAGAATAATCATCTAACAGGGATTCAGTAATGGATTTATAATCCTGATATTGGTTAATCTCCAAAACAGTTTGCAGCTTGTTGATAATCTGGTCTCTTTGGCGTTCCAGTACATCTGCGCCTGTGGGCAGCTGACGGCGTTGAATTTTGGTATGCGCAATCCGCTCAATAAGCTTTAATTGACGGAATTCACGCGGAGTAATAAAGGTCATAGCTACGCCAGTGTTGCCTGCACGTCCAGTACGACCAATTCTATGCACATAGCTTTCAGGATCCTGCGGAATGTCAAAGTTAATAACATGGGTAATGTTATCAATATCAATACCACGGGCAGCAACATCTGTAGCGATGAGGATGTCGCAAGCACCCTCGCGGAACTTTTTCATAACACGGTCACGCTGAGTTTGGCTTAAATCACCATGCAGACCTTCAGAAATATAGCCACGGCTAGAAAGAGCGATGGATAAATCATCCACACCCTTCTTAGTGCGACAGAAGATAATCAGCTTGCCATCTACCTCAGTATCTAAGAGGCGGCACAGACCTTCCACCTTATCCTTAGTTTCATAGTAGCATTGCTCAATAAGGGGAACAGTAAGCTCCTCTTTGGTAATGGTGACATTCTTGGGAGCCTTCATGTACTTTTTCGTGAGGCTCAGAATAGGTCTCGGCATAGTAGCAGAGAACAGCAGCGTTTGGCGCTCAGAGGGCAGGGATTTCATGATTTCTTCAATGTCATCCACAAAGCCCATGTCCAGCATTTCGTCGGCTTCGTCTAGAACCAGGAATTTAATATGGTCTAAACGAATGGTGCCACGATTAATGTGGTCAATTAAGCGGCCCGGAGTACCAATAACGATTTGTACGCCACTCTTTAAAGCGCGAATTTGACGGTCAATAGGCTGGCCACCATAAACAGGCAGAGCCTTAATACGGCGGTTGCGGCCAATGTTGCCAATTTCCTCGGCTACCTGAATAGCCAGCTCGCGCGTAGGAGTCATAATCAAAGCAGAAATTTGCTTATAGTTTTCAATAGCCTGGACAATGGGAATACCAAAGGCAGCTGTTTTACCAGTACCGGTTTGCGCTTGTCCAATAACATCATTACCTTCTAATACCAGGGGAATAGTAGCAGCCTGAATGGGAGAAGGCTCTTCAAAGCCCATGTAAGTAATTGCAGCAACTATTTTTTTGTCCAGCTCTAAGGAGCCAAACATTTCTTTTTGCATTGTCATTAATTTCCTCCAAAAACATTTCCTGCCCTAAGGCATATATCATTAACAACTAAACCTGTTGTAATTTATCTAACATCATATTAATCGCAGCCTGAGCTATACGCAGCTTATTTTCTGTGCGATTACCATCAAAATGATGCTCCTGCCAATACACAAGAGTGCGATTAGCAACAGCAATATAAACCAAGCCTACAGGCTTGCCCTCACTCATGCCGGGTCCAGCGTTGCCTGTAATACTAATGCCATAATCTGTATCCATCAGCTTACGCACGCCAGCGGCCATTTCACAGGCACACTTGCTGCTCACAGCGCCTGGATTTTTGAGGGTTTCAGGGTTTACCCCTAGAACCCTTTCTTTTATTTCGTTGGTATAGCTTACCACGGAGCCCTTAAGATATTCCGAGCTGCCAGCTATATCTGTAATCAAGCTAGAAGCCAGACCACCGCTGCAGGATTCAGCAAAGGCGATAGTAGCGTGCAAGGCCTTAAGCCTTTCACCGAGGATGGCAGCAGGACTGTCATTATCTGCACCATAGATGTACTTAGCGAGGCTAGCGCGTATTTTTTCTTCTACGCTAGCAATGAGCTCCTTAGCCAGCGCAGGACTAGCAGCCTTCGCTGCAATGCGAATGAGAATTTCGCCATGGCGAGCATAAATAGCAATAGTAGGATTGCTCTGCTTAAGGATTAGTTCATCAATACGTGTTGCCACAGAAGATTCGCCAATGCCCCGTAAACGCAGGGTTCTGGTAATGAGAACACCATTTTCGGGGAAGCGCTGCATAAGGCGGGGCCACAGCTGCGTTTCGCACACTGCCTCGACCTCATGGGGCGGGCCAGGCAAAAGAATGATGATTTTGCCCTTATGCTCCAGCCAAAGACCAGGAGCAGTGCCAGCAGGATTTTCTAGCACATCTGCTCCAAAGGGAACAATAGCCTGCTTTTCATTGTTGGGCGTAGGGGTAACACCCTTCGCCGCAAGGAAATCATAAATGCGGCACAGCGTGCTAAAATCTGAATAGCCCTCTAAGCCACAGAGCTCCATGACGACTTCCTTCGTAATATCACCGCGAGTAGGTCCTAAGCCACCGCTAGTGATGACAATATCGGCACGTCCTAAGGCGTGCTCAATAGTTTCACGCATACGCGAGGGATTATCGCCCACAGTAGTTTGATACAAAACATCAAAGCCCAGGTCATTTAAGTGACGAGAGAGATATTGAAAATTAGTATTTAAAATCTCGCCTAATAATAGCTCTGTACCTGTATTTATTACCTCAACTACCATGGTCTTTCCTCCCTTTAGATACTCTTCTCTACTCTGCTTCCACTAGCTCAGCAACCATACCATTGGAAAAGCCCTGAGAAATTTTAATGGTCACAAAGTCTCCAACCTCTAAATGCTCTGCTCCTTCAACATAAATAGGATTATCAACCTCAGGTGCTTCGTGCTCACTGCGAGCATCAGCAATGCCATCCTCACCAAAGCCGACGATGACGGCCTTCATGATTCTGTCCTCCTTCTCGCGGTAAATCTCCTGCGAGATAGCAGACTGGATAGCCTTAAGCTCGTGGAAACGATTCTCCTTGGTTTCCTCATCAATCTGGTTTTCCATACGGCCTGCCTCTGTGCCATCCTCCTGCGAATACATAAAGACACCAGCATCCTCAAAGCGTTGCTTCTGCACAAAATCCTTGAGCTCTGCAAAATCCTCCTCTGTTTCACCGGGGAAGCCCACAATAAAGGTAGTACGAATAGTTATATCAGGAATACGAGCGCGCAGCTTAGCTAAGAGCTCCTCTACCTGAGCGCGTGTGTCTCTACGTCTCATGGTTTTCAGCAGTCTGTCACTAGCGTGCTGCAGGGGAATATCAATGTATTTGCAAACCTTGGGCAGAGTTGCAAAGCATTCAATAAGCTCATCCGTAAAGTTGTTGGGATAAAGATACATAACACGAATCCATTCCAGGCCTTCAATGTCATTCAAATCTCTTAAAAGCTGGGGCAGCATGAGCTTTTTGTAAAGGTCAAGGCCATAGACGGTAGTATCCTGAGCAACAACTATCAGCTCTTTAACACCACTGGCAACTAAATCCTTAGCCTCCTGCAACACATCCTCATATTTTTCGCTGACATATTTGCCACGAATAAAGGGAATAGCGCAGTAGGAGCAGCGATTGTTGCAGCCCTCAGCAATTTTTAAATAAGCCATATAAGAATCGGTTGTCAGCATACGAGGAACGGCTTTCACATTTTTGCTGGTCATTTCACTGAGCTTTTCTAAGTGCAGCAAGCGCTCGCCAGCCATAACCCTATCAATTACCCAGCCTATATCGACAAAGCAGCTAGTTCCTACAATGGCATCAACCTCTGGCATAGCTTCAAAAAGCTCATCTGCATAGCGTTGACCGAGGCAGCCCGTCATAATTAAATATTTACAGCTGCCCTGCTCCTTGTATTGAGCCATTTCTAAAATAGTATCAATAGATTCCTGCTTAGCGCTTTCAATAAAGCCACAGGTATTGACAATAATAATATCTGCTTCCTCGGGATTATTGGTAATCTCATATTTTTTTTCACGTATAATTCCCAGCATGACTTCGGAATCTACAAGATTCT
>JAEDNJ010000121.1 GCA_016302525.1 Phascolarctobacterium sp.
CCTTATTTTTTGTTAAACTCGTCATAACAGCAATAGCTCTTTTATGTCCTCAATCTGTCCTCAAAGGTGTGTCGAAACATGCGTTTTTTTGCATATTTCAGCAATAAGCTAAATCTCAAAAACGCGATATTTAGCGCTTTTTTTGCTGTTGGCACCCAAGCTCCAAAACTGTTAATCTGGGTTCGAATCCTAGTGCCCCTGCCATCGAAATTGTAGCGTATGAGTTAATAGCTTGTACGCTATTTTTGTTTTTTCTAAGGCGTTGTGCAGTGAATGTAGCTTAGATAATGTTCTATTTCACTTGTTAGGAAATATAGCTTATGACAGTAGACAGGATCTTTAATACTATAAAATATTCTTCTAAAGTGCTGTTGTATATGAATGTGGCAAAAAGGCAGTTTTGGGAGAAGAATAGATTTAGTGTTCTGGTAATAAAACTAGGTGATGTTAAAACTGCACCTGTATTGATGTACAGGCTGTAAGCTCTGTGGAATAAGCTTATATTGTGGCAGAAGTCTTTGATATTTTCTTGCTAAGCATTTTGCGCTGCTTGGTGCTGAAATTCAGCTTTTTTTCTGTAACAAGGGTTACAGTTTATGCCTGCAAAAATTTTTACTCAAACTGCCTGTGTTTACAGTTTGAGCATGGGACTTTGGTAATATAATTATAAATGAGATAACAGGCCACATGAATTTGGTAGCTAGTGGGCCAACCCTTTGGCCATGTGCTGAGACTGACCATTTAGGAGGGAAAGTATATGTTAAAAATTATGTTACTGGATAACGAGCCTATTTTTGCTGGTGCGCTTAAAATTATTTTAGAATCAATTCCTAAGCAAAGTGTAGTTGCTGTAATCAATAGTGTTACCCGTGTGGAGGATGATTGCATGAAGTATAAGCCTGATGTAATAATCATGCGCGACTTTCTGTTTTATGAGCAGAATGGTTTTAGCGCTGCTGCAAAGGTGAAGAAATCCTTTCCAGAGATTAAAATTATTATGGTGCTTAGCTCTGCTCAGGAGGAGCTTATCCAAAAGGCTCAGCTGAGTGGCGCAGATAGCTGCCTGCTATCTAGTGATGAGCCAGCATACTTCCATACCTGTTTGTGGGAAACTATGAAAGGGAAGAATGTTTATCCGATGAGGGATGAATAATTAAGGCGGTTGCTTTAGTGATTATGGCGAGAAATATGAGAAAGGCTTCTGCGTTGTTTTGAGATCAGAATGCATTTGGTTTCTGTGGGGGGATGCTTATGTCTAGTAGAGTAATGACAAATAACCAATAATCCCCTTCTAGGCAGGCAATTATTTTTTCTGTGCGGCGATAAGCTTTGCCTCTTCTTCTAATTCTTTTAAATCCTGCAAATCGGCTTCTCTTGCTTCTGTTTGTTTACGAATAAAATCATATTCCTCATATTTTCGTTCAACAAGTTTTTTCATGCTTTCATGGGAAATACGGCCTTTATATGTCAACAGGGGAATACCATTATCAGAAAGTAGTTTGTCAACGCTTTCAATCCAATAGGAAAGAGTGAGATCTGAATGAAGCTTGACGCGTAATTCGGCTGTTTCTAGAAAAACAGTTACCAGGCGATTGAGAATATCTATTTCGTCTTCGGTAAGATAGTTTTTAGAAATATAGATATCAGCTTTACGCACACGGCTTCCACTCCAGCTCGTCAAACCCATATTGGATTTGGTACTATCTGCACGCTTGCATACAAGTTCTGCAGCCGTGAAACCAGTAACACCATGAATGAGCTTGTTTTGAGTTTCTGCAAAGAATATATGAGTCTCTTTTTTGTTGGGCACATAGTCGCTGGATAAGGCGAACAAGTCTCTAAGCTTTTGATAGAAACGTTTTTCGCTAGCTCTGATATCCCGAATGCGCTCTAAGAGTTCATCAAAATAATCAGGACGGCCATCAGGGTTCTTCAAGCGTTCATCATCCATAATAAAGCCTTTGAGCAGATACTCTTTCAAGGTTGTATTTGCCCATTTGCGGAATTGAGTGCCACGACTGGAACGTACACGGAAGCCAACAGCAAGAATCATATCAAGGCTATAGAATGCTACTGGTTTATCTGAATTTGGAATGTGCATATTTTGCACATTGCTTTTTTTATCTAGTTCACCCTCACTAATAATATTATTTATATGTTTTGTTATAACAGAGCGTTCACGCATAAATAATTCAGCTATTTGTGCTTGTGTCAACCACACGGTATTGTTTTCAGCGTAAAGCTTGATGCTGGCTTTACCATCAGCTGTATTATAAAGGATAAATTTATCCATCACTTACACCAACTTTCAATATTTTCACTCCCTGCTAGGCAGGGATTTTTTGTTTTCCTTACCATTTTTGTACTAAAAAACTCTAATCATTCTTTCTCATAATTGTATCATTTTATGAGGAATAAGAAAAGCTAAAATGTATAAATCGTTCCTTAGCAATGATGAACAAAAATTCCCCAACCCCTGAGCTTTATTTTTGTGGCGGAAAAGACTAAAATATGGTAAAATTAAACATTAAAATAAGTGAAATTACCGCTACGGGGGAAGATAAATAATGAGCAATCAAGATAAAGAAAAATACTACTCCACGTTAAACTACGGCTGCCAGATGAATGCTAGCGACATGGAGCACTACGCTGGACAGCTGGAGGAGCTAGGCTATAAGCCAGCAGAGGATTTTCATAAGGCTGATGTTATTATCGTCAATACCTGCTGTGTTCGTGAGAGCGCAGAAAAGCGTATTTTGGGCAAGATTGGTGAGCTAAAGGCTGTTAAGGTTAAAAATCCAGATGTCGTTATTGTTGTAGCTGGCTGCATGGCGCAAAAGGATGGCGAAAAGCTGCAAAAGAAGCACCCTCAGGTGGATTTGTTGCTGGGTACAGCCTATGTTAACGATTTTAAGCAAATTTTATTAGATTATTTGGCGGACCGCAAGGGCCGTTTCTACACAGATTTAACTGTTCATCAAAGTGAGTTTGAAGGTCACATGGTACGCCAGAGCCCCTTCCATGCCTGGATTCCCATTATGTATGGCTGCAATAACTTCTGCACCTACTGTATAGTGCCCTATGTGCGTGGTCGTGAACGCAGCCGCAGCATGGAGAGCATTGTCGCAGAAATTGAGCGTGCTGTAGCCGAGGGCTACAAGGAATTTACCCTGCTGGGGCAAAATGTCAACTCCTACGGCAAGGACTTTGGTGAGCCAGAAATGTTTGCTAAGCTTTTGCGCCGTGTTAACGATATTCCTGGTGTTGAGCGTGTGCATTTTATGACGAGCCACCCGAAGGACATGAGTGAAGAGGTTATTAAGGCAGTGAGTGAATGTGAGCACCTTTGTGAGGGCTTCCATGTAGCTATGCAAAGCGGTAGCACCGAAATCCTGCGCCGCATGAACCGCGTTTATACGCGTGAGCGTTATTTGGAGCTGGTTAAGCTTATCCGCAGCTACATTCCCGACGCGGCCATTACTACAGATATTATCGTGGGCTTCCCCGGTGAAACAGAGGAGGACTTTCAGGAAACCCTTAGCATTGTGGAAGAGGTGGGCTTTACAGGAGCCTTCACTTTCATTTATTCCAAGCGCAGCGGTACTCCTGCAGCGAAAATGGAGAATCAGGTGCCCTTAGATGTGAAGCATGACCGCTTGAACCGTCTTATGGCTCTGCAAAATAAAAAGAGCGTAGAGCAACATGAGAAGCTGGTGGGTAAGGTTATTGATGTTTTAGCAGAGGGCCCCAGCAAGAACCCCAAGGTTTGGAGCGGTCGCTCTCGCACTGGTGTGCTGGTGCTGTGGCCCGTGGGTGACAAAACCTATACCGTGGGCCAAAAGGTGAATGTAAGAATTGACTGTGCGCAAACCTGGCTCGTGAAGGGTGAAGCAGTAGACTAAGAAACGCTGGCTAAAGGCTGGCTGTCGTTTAGCTTGTATGGTTTTCTTTTTAGGATAGAGATTATGGCTATTAAAAAACCGATTACTAATATTAAAACTTCAGAGATTACAGATGTTAACGCTTACACGCCCATGGTGCAGCAGTACCTAGCAGTAAAAAAGCAGCATCAAAATGAGCTCCTGTTTTTCCGTTTGGGTGACTTTTACGAAATGTTCTTTGAAGATGCTATTAAGGCCTCTAGGGAGCTGAATTTAACCCTTACGAAAAGGGCAGGGGGTACAGACAGTATGCCTATGTGCGGCGTTCCCTATCATTCTGTGGATGGCTATATTGCTAAGCTAGTAAAGAAGGGCTATCGCATTGCTATTTGTGAGCAGGTGGAGGACCCGAAGCTGGCTAAGGGCATTGTCGAGCGTAAGGTAATAAAAATCATCACCCCTGGTACAGCTCTTAACGACCAGCTGCTAGAGGAAAAGCACAATCGCTTTTTAGCAGTTATCTGTGAATGGGGCGAGACCATGTACTTAGCCACAGCGGATGTTTCCACAGGTGAATGTACCTGGTTCTCTGCAGCTGGGGCAGAGCGGCAAAGCGATATCCAAGAGCAGCTTTATCGTCTGCAGCCGGCAGAGCTGGTGGTGGCTAGCCCTGTGACGAATTGGGAGGAAATGGGCACTTGGCTCAAAAGCAAGCTGCCTGATTGCTGCTGGAGCAGTTATGTAGAAGTAAATGACGAGGAGCATTATTTTGCACAGCACTTTAGCGGTGTAGAGGTAGCAGTAGAGGTTGAGCAGACTGTCGAATATTTGCTATGCTATCTTCACGCTACTGTGATGGCTGATTTAAGTCATATCAATCAGCTCAAGGAAATCAAAAAGAGCAATTTTATGAGCCTAGATGTTACTGCTATTCGTAACCTAGAGCTTGTACGCAATATGCGTGACGGCGGCAAGCGTGGGACCCTGCTAGCTGTTTTAGACTTCACGAAAACCTCCATGGGTGCCCGCAAGCTGCGCAGTTGGATTGAATGTCCTTTGCTTGACTTAGGACATATCCATGCTCGTCAGGAGGCTATTGCCGAGCTTTTGCAAAAGCCCTTGCTCAGAGAGGCTTTGGAAGAGCAGCTTAAGTCTATTTATGATTTAGAGCGCATTGTTTCGCGCTTAGAGGTAGGCTCTGCCAA
>JAEDNJ010000002.1 GCA_016302525.1 Phascolarctobacterium sp.
GAGCTTCTTCTTGTATTTTTGCTAGTATCATAGTAAAATGATAGGATATAAGAGGGCTGTCAAAGCAGCCTGACTAGCTTTGCCTTATCAGCATATAGAAGTCATAAGCTAGCAAAAGTATAAAGGAGGCCATTCAAGTGACACTTACTCGCGAAGCTGCTTGGAAATTATTAACAGACTATAACAAGGATAAATTTCATCTGCGCCATGCTCTGACTGTAGAGGGCATTATGCGCTATTTTGCCAATGAGCTGGGCTATGCAGCCGAGGCTGATTATTGGGCCAATGTAGGCCTTTTGCACGACCTTGATTTTGAGCTCTATCCTACGGAGCACTGCGTAAAATCTCAGGAAATTATGCGCGAGCATGGCCTGAGCGAGGATATTATCCGCTCCACCGCTAGCCACGGCTATGGTCTGACGGGAGCTAACATTGAGCCCACCCATCAAATGGAAAAGGTTCTCTTTGCTATTGACGAGCTTTCTGGTCTCATTGGCGCCGTTGCCATTATGCGCCCCTCTAAGAGCGTGCAGGATTTGGAGCTTAAGTCTGTCAAGAAAAAATACAAGGATAAGAAATTCGCTGCCGGCTGCAGTCGTGATGTCATCAACCTGGGTGCAGAGCGCTTAGGCTGGACTGTAGACGAGCTTATCGAGCGCACCATTCTTGCAATGCGTGTAGACGAGGCAGCAATCAATGAGGCCTGCAGCAAGCTTTAAAGGTATTCGTTAAAGCTGCAAACTCCTCTAAGCTCAGGGTTTCCGCCCTGCGCTTGCCATCTACACCGGCAAGCTGCAGCCATTCCGTGCATTGAGCAGTGGTAATGCCCATGTTCTTCAGGGAATTGCTAATCATCTTGCGCCGCAGGGAGAAGGCAGCCTTAACCACCTTAAAGAACAGATCCTCGTCCTCAACCTCGACTGCCGGCTTAGCACGGCGCTTGCAGACAATGACAGCAGAATTTACCGCAGGAGCAGGAATAAAGGATTCAGGCGGTACGACAAAGGCAATCTCCGGCTCCGTAAAATACTGGATAGCCACAGAGAGAGCGCCGTAATCCTTGCCGCCGGGCTTCGCAGCCATGCGCTCGGCTACCTCCTTTTGCACCATGACAACCAGTCGTTCCATGGGCAGCTTTTTCTCTAGGATGGCAAAAATAATCGGCGTTGTAATATAGTAGGGCAAATTGGCGCAGCATTTGAACTCCTTTTGTCCTACTGCCTCCATAATATCCACCTTGAGAATGTCGCCATTAATAATGCGTACATTGTCATAGCCCTCTAGCGTAGTAGCCAGAACGGGCAGCAGGCGCTGGTCCAATTCCACGGAGACAACCTGTGCCTTGCTCTCAGCCAGGCCCTGGGTCAGCGTGCCAATGCCAGGACCAACCTCCAGCACTGTGTCGGCCTCGGATAGCTCGGCAGCCTCCACAATCTGGCGAACCACATTAGCATCAATCAAAAAGTTTTGTCCTAATTTTTTATCTGCTTTCAGCTTAAAGCGGTGCAAAATATGCTGTGTTACCGCTGGCGAAGCAATAATCGGTTTATCCATAGGTATTCCTCGCTTATATCTATAATCACAATTTCATTATAACATATTAAAAGACCAGACAGAAGCCTCTGTTTGGTCTTTTCTCATTAATTATCCAAATTTTCCAGAGCCTTGCAAAACTCTTCTCTCGTTACTCCGTAATGATTTAAACGCTCTAGAAAGCGCTTCACATTGCCGTAGCCAATACCGAGCTTAGCGCCAAGGGCATCTCTGCGAGCACTGGCAGCAGGACTGCCGCTCAGCCCGTTTTGGAACATATCCATAATGGTGAACTCTGCCTTGGGGCGATATTCATGGTGGCGCACCTTTGCCAGGGCCTCCAAAATCGCCTCTGGCTCCGCCTGCTCAATGCCTACATCATTGTTCGCTGTCGCCTTTAGCTTAGGCACAAAGGCCTGACCCGCCTCAGGAAACCGCTTCGTCAGGAAGCTGCGAATACGCTCACCAGCTCCATCAGGGTCCGTCAGAATGATAATCCCTCGCCTTTTATAGGCAGCCTCGATTTGCTTGAGTGTATAGGGAGCCAGGGTAAAGCCGCCAGTTTCAATAGTATCGGCCTCTAAAGCTCTGCGTATAGCCACAGTATCCATTTTTCCTTCTACTACTAAAACTTCCTTTAGCATTGCTTAATCCTCTAAGATGTAGACCTCTACATTACGTCTGCCCCACTGAATACATTCAGCCTCAGAATTCAAATATAAATCGATAACATGGCCCTTAATCGCTCCGCCTGTATCCTCTGCCACAGCAAAGCCATAGCCGGGTATATACATCTTCGTGCCTAAAGGAATAAAGCGCGGGTCTG
This sequence comes from Phascolarctobacterium sp., assembly GCA_016302525.1. Lineage (GTDB taxonomy): Bacteria > Bacillota > Negativicutes > Acidaminococcales > Acidaminococcaceae > Phascolarctobacterium_A. The sequence continues at coordinate 2,360 of JAEDNJ010000002.1, forward strand.
TAGCAATAGCACCGTAACGGGTTCTGGTGCCGCTAGCGGTTAAGCCGCCCGGCTCATAGTAGGCTGTGGCCTCGCAGATGAGCTTTTTCGCATAGCGTTGATAGCCTCTGGATGTCTTAACGCTTTTAGCAACACCACGGCGAACTACTCTGTTTTCACCGGGCTCCAGCTCTACCCTGCCAACTTCAATAGCCTTGTGACTACCATCAGGCTGCTTCACCATTTTAGTGACAATCTTAAACTTAGCAGGCTTGCCGTGCTTCTCCACAACCTCTGCCCCTGCCGCCAGGCGCTTGTCATCTATATAGGTAGTTACGAGCTCTGCCTCCGCATCCTCCAGGTGCATATGCTCCTTTTTATCCAGTACATAAATGGTCATACCTTCCTTGAGCTTTGTATGTCCATGAGGATAAATTCTGTCCCCCTTATGCCTTACGCCAAAGCTTTTGAGGGCTTCTGCAACAGTTTTTTTCGTGCTTCTATACTTAGTAGTCTGTCCCTTATACACTACCTGAAAGCTATGAGCGCGCACTACGTGCAGCACACAGCCGTCCTTGAGCTCCTTATGCCCTTCCTCAAACTCCCAGACATCTCCCTTGTTCAGCTTAATCTTAGCCTCTTCTAAAATAGCCCTGGCAGCTGTAAAGGTTGTTGAAATCTCTTTTTCCTTGCCGTCATACTTGATGAGTATGCGTTTAGGGGTACTAAAACCAATTAAAAAAGGCGTCATCAGCACCAGCATTACCCACAGTAAAACGCAGTGTAAGGGTGCTCTCTTTAAACGTCGTAGCATAAAAAATCCTCCTTAATTCATACTATTGTATCACATAAGGAGGATTTTGTCAAATTTGTAACATTTTTGTAAAGCTCTTGGCTAGGCCACGATTTTATTCTTGCTTTCCAGCACCTTCACAAAGTATCTGTAGCAGACAAAAACAAAAATACAGGAGCAAATCCAGCTAATCGGTGAAGCCAGGCAAATGCCCTTATAGCCCCAAATACTGCTCAGATAAACGGCAGCAAAGCAACGCATAATGAGCTCGACCGTGCTCGCCAAAAGTGGCACCAGCGACACGCCCATACCCTGACAGGCGTTGCGGTAAACGAAAATCTGGCTCAGGAAGAAGTACACAGGCACGGTGTAAAAAATATACATCCTCGAAGCTTCTATAACCTCTGGGGAAGGATTATCCAAGAAGATAATAACAATCTTATCGGCAAAGGCAAAGAAGAGCACCATAGCGCACAGAGCAAAGCCCAAAGCTATCTTAGAGCAGGCTCTGACACCCTCACGGATACGGTCAAAACGGCGTGCACCAAAGTTCTGCGCTGTGTAGACGGCCATCGACAAACCAAAGGAAATCATGGGCATGAGCGCCACCTGCTCCACGCGCACAGCAGTGGTAAAGCCAGCAATAGTATTCGCACCGAACTTATTGCAGAAGGATTGCAGAATCAAAATACCGGAGCCTAAAATAGTAAACTGCACCGCCATGGGCAGACCCATGCGTAAATGCGCCCAAATCTCCTGCCAGCTTGTATCCACATCCTTGAGCCCCACGTGTAAATCATCAAAGCGATAATAGATGTAAACAACGCACAAAACAGCAGATATTGCCTGGGAAATAACCAGCGCCACAGCACTGCCCGGCACGCCCCAGCCAAAGTAAATAATAAAAACCAGCGCCAAAGCTACATTGACAATTGAAGCAACGACCAGGCAATAAAGCGGTGTTTTACTATCTCCTAGCGAACGCATAATGCCCGACAGCAGGTTATAGCCCATCATAGCAATGAGGCCATCTGTGATAATCATGACATAGCTTTTTGCATCTGCATAAATCTCCTGCGGCAAATTCATCAGCCCCAGCATCCAGTCAATGCCAAAGTGCATGAGCACCATTGTAAGGAGCACAAAGATTAAGCTCAGATAGGTACAGGTGGCAATGCTTCGCCGCACTCCCTCCATATCCTTAGCCCCGTAGCGCTGTCCTGTCACGACGGTAAAGCCGTTGCTTAAGCCTATAGTCAGACCCACGCCCATCATAAAGACAGGCGCAATGGAGCCAACTGCGGCCAGAGCCTGCACCCCGATAGTACGACCTACAATGATGATATCGGCAATATTATAAAACTGTTGGAAGATGTTGCCAATTAACAAAGGCACCATAAAGGGTATGATAAGCTTAATCGGCTTACCCTCTGTCATATTTAGTAGCATAGTAAACCTCTTGAAAAAGACACGCACAGTTAAGCGCGTGTCCTTAAACCTACAGCTCCATCTGCTGCATCTTTCTTTCTCTAAAATAAACGGGCTTTAAATCCACTCTCCGCGCAATTTCCAGAGCCTTGGCTAAATCTCTGCCAATGTGCTCTACCCTATGTGCATCACTGCCCAGAGTGCAATACTTGCCGCCCAGCTCCTGATAGCGCTGATAAAGCGGAATTAAGGCCGCCGCAGCCTCACTATCACCCAGACGGCGGGTGTTGATTTCAATAGGCTTATTGCCCTCTATCAACAGCTTAAAGAGCCTGTCAAACTTCGCCTGGTTATCCTTAAGCTGCAGCTCCCTTGCCGCTCCCTTATAGGGCCAATAGCGGCAAATATAGTCGATATGGGCAAAGGCGTCAAAGTTATCATGCGTTTCGAGACAATAAATAGTGTCATCTAAAAATTCCTCGATTACCTCGCTCCGCTCTCTGCCTACATAGCACTCCGGCTCATAAATATCCTTCTTGCCCATGCAGTGAATAGAGCCCAGGACAAAGTCAAAGGCACGGCTCGCTGCTACCAGCTCATCCTTGGCAGCCGTGTGCCTTTGCATACCAATCTCAACGCCTCGCAGCACATTGGCGCTATGGAAGGGCTCAAAGTTTGCAAAATAAGCATCCAGATCAAAAAGGAACTCATTAGGATTAGTCGGATAATCATAATCCCAATGCTCTGTCACAATCATGCCAATGCCTAAGCTCTTAGCCGTTGCCACGGCTTCTTTGAGCTTCATGTCGCTATCACAGGAGAACTCACAATGCATGTGTGTATCAAACAGCATAACTAGCCTTCTTTCACAGCTTAAACATTAAATCTGAACTCAACTACATCGCCATCCTGCATGACATAGTCCTTGCCCTCCAGGCGCACCAGACCCTTTTCACGGGCAGCAGCCTTAGAGCCACAGGCAACTAAATCCTTATAAGAAACAATCTCTGCGCGGATAAAGCCACGCTCAAAGTCAGTGTGAATCTTGCCGGCAGCCTGCGGAGCCTTGGTGTTAATCTTAATCGTCCAGGCACGGGACTCAATTTCACCTGCAGTCAGGAAGGTCATCAGACCCAGCAGCTTAAAGCCAGCCTTAATGAGGCGGTCGAGGCCAGTTTCCTCCAGCCCTGCCATTTCCAGAAACTCCTGCGCTTCTTCCTCAGGCAGCTCAGCAATTTCGCTTTCCATCTTCGCAGAAACAACAATAACCTCTGCCCCCTCTTTGGCAGCATAGTCCATAACAGCAGCTACGTGCTCGTTAGCAGAATAATCTGCTACCTCACCCTCGGCCACATTGGCAATGTAGAGAACAGGCTTCATGGTCATGAGGTGCATTTCGTTCATGATCTCCATTTCGTCCTCGGTGTATTCTAAGCGACGAGCAGGCTCTGCTTCGCCCAAAGCAGTCAGCACCTTTTCCAGGCCTGCTAATTGAGCCTTGACCTTTTTGTCGCCAGCCTTAGCCAGCTTTGCCAGACGGAGCTGAGTTTTCTCTACCGTTTCCATATCTGCCAGGCACAGCTCGGTGTTGATAATTTCAATATCACGAATGGGGTCAATGCTTCCTTCAACATGGGTAATATTGCCATCCTCAAAGCAGCGTACAACCTGAGCAATAGCATCTACCTCGCGGATATGGGCCAGGAATTTATTGCCCAAGCCTTCGCCCTTAGAAGCGCCCTTAACTAAGCCGGCAATATCCACAAAGCGCATAGCAGCAGGCACAATCTTGCGGGACTTAAACATATCGCTCAAAACCTTGAGGCGTTCGTCAGGAACATCTACAACACCCACATTGGGTTCAATGGTGCAAAAGGGATAATTTGCCGCCTCTGCGCCAGCCTTTGTAATTGCATTAAAAAGTGTGCTTTTGCCCACATTGGGCAAGCCCACAATACCAACCTCTAAATTACTGCTCACAATCATATCTCCTTAATATATACTAAATTGCATTATAGACATAACTAGTAGTATTTTACAATAATCGTTCTTTTTATGCAAGACTATCTTTGCATATTACAGTTTTCCAACAGAATAATTTCAATTCCTCATTCTCTAGCAAGGGTAAATATGTTATAATATCCACGAATATCTTAGCGCTGCTAAAATTTTTAACGAAAGGGTGGTTTCTATGCAAGAAAGCGCAATCAATGCAGTTCAACAAATCCTCAATTTCTCGCTGGGCAAGCTCACTGTCGGCAATGTCCTCAGCGGTATCGTCATCTTTATTATTTGCCACATAGTCATCAAGGCCGTTATTGGTCCTATTGAAAAGCTGTTGGGCAAATTAAACTCTGACCCTACTCTGCACACCTTCCTGCGTGCGTTGGTAAGAGTAATGCTTAACTTCGTAGCTGTGTGCGTGGTTGCAGAAAGCGTTGGTATTCCTATCGCTTCCCTGTTAGCTGTTTTAGGTATGTTAGGCTTGGCAATTTCCCTGTCCGTACAAGGAGCCCTGTCCAACCTCGCCAACGGTATCCTGCTGCTCATTACCGGCCCCTTCAAGGTTGGCCATTACATTGCCGTATCTGGTATCGAAGGCACTGTTAAGGAAATCAATATGCTGTGCACTAAGCTGCTGACCGTTGATAATAAAGAAATTATTATTCCTAACACCGAGGTTGCCAGCAGCAAGATTATTAACTTTTCCTCTGCTCCTCTGCGCCGCGTAGATGTTGAGGTTAAGGTTGCCTACAATAACGATACTCAGGCTGTGACCAAGGCTTTAGAAAAGGCTATAGCTGTTACTCCCAAAACTCTCCAGGACCCTGCTCCCTTTGCTAAAATCTCTGGCTACAATGAATACTCCATCAGCTACGCTGTTCGCGCATGGTGCAACAACGCTGATTATTGGGATGTGTACTATGCTCTCTTAGAGAACATTGGCAAGGAAAAGGATGCTGCTGGTATCAAGGGCGGCGTACCCGGTATGAACATTTTTATGCAAGATAAATAAGACAAAAAAGTTAAAAGGTGCTCCGAGCTGAGAGCACCTTTTATTTTTTTGACTTTATTTCTTTCTCATTAAAACAGTACGGTTAGCGTAATTACGCATCAGGTTGTCAGGAACGTGCTTATAGTCTGCGGGAGGTAAAGCAAAGGCAGCTTCTACATCAACCTCCTGGCTAACCGCGATAGCCTTTTGCATAGGGAAGCCTCTTCTCTTAATGCCAACCCATTCATCCGTATCCTTTTTAAACAGCACCTTTATCTGGAAGCCAGCATCAGTAGTCAGCAGATCATAATCGCAGCCAGTTTCTTCATCATAGCCCATCTTCGGAGTAGTGTCCAGGGGAGCCTTACCTGCAGCCTTGCGCTGTTGGTTCAGCAGCGGATTATGAATAAAGAAGGGTTTAAAGGTTTCTGCATAGGAGCAGCTCATACCTAAAATCTCTGGCAGAGAATCACTGGTCTGATTCTTGTGGTCAATCATGTAATAGCGACCACCCTTAACAAAACGGATGACATCCTTGATTACCTTGCCCTCACCATCAAAGCTGGTATTACGCTCAGCATAAATGCCCTGATATTCGTTATACTCCGCTCTATTGGTAATACGCTTTTCTGCTTCTGGAAGAGCATTATATACCTCTGCCTTCAGGACTTCTTTTTTGTCTATAGTTTGTTCCAATACTAAATGCACAGGATGTTTATCGCTATTTAAGGTATCGCCTAACAGCTTAACAGTTCTGCGACCTGGCTCGAAAGCTAAGGCTGCAGTGCAAACTAAGGTCAAAACGCTTGCTAAAAGTAATGTACCAATAGTTTTTTTCATCAACATTTCACCTCACATAGTTAGATATTTTATTATACCATAAAGGACGCTATTTGTGCTATTATTTTTATGTAAATAATACTTTTTTTACAAGCGGCACTTAAAGCCACTGTAGCCTGAGCTTCATAATAAGACAATTTTCTGAAGCTGAGCTTAAATATAGTGTTGATTATACCCTTAAATCAAGGCATTTTTGTGGCAAAAGCAAAGTACTCTTATCATACAATTTTACTTCTTGCTAAGTCTATATCTCTATTTTTTTACTTGCACAAATTCTCAGAGTTAAAATTTTACTTTCGCTTAATCAATATTTATTTCAGCAAATCTGCCAAATAATTTTCACCCCTCTGATGTTTGCCCTTTAGCTGCTTATAGCGTTTAATCGTATCCACCAGTAAATCAATTCGGTCGCCGTAATACTCATGATAAAAAGCAGTACTATTATCATATCGGGTTCTATTGTAAACTACTTTTTCTTTACAGAAGGATTTAGGACTTTTCTTTGATTTTTCCTTTTCAAAATCGGTATTCAATCCCTCAGAAATAATTAACAACATCTCTAATTCCGGTTTGGTACAGTACTTTTCAATGCTTGTAACTTTTCCTTTATACTCTTTGGGAATCTTTAGTTCATCATTTAACTTATCACCTATTCTCAAGACTTGCACATCTCCATGATACAGATTCAGTGCAGTCTTTACAGTAGGGTTACTTGCAATCTGTCTTGCATGGTAAGGAACCAAGTTCAGCAAGTCATCTTGTGTGAATTTTAGTTTATCGTGCTCCAATAAAATGCGAATAATCTCAAGTTCATTAGGACCTTCACACATAATCAGATACTTCATCTCATCAGCTCCTTCTTCAATGCCATGAGATCTTCGTAGTTCACAGAAGTATCAAAGGCGTTGTTGTAAAACTGACGGCTCTTTAAAAGCTCTGGTCTAATATTATAGGTTTCATACATATTATCCAGACGAATCTTATTATCCGATTTTGCAATCCAAATATTATCTTGACGATTAAATAAATCCAAAACTTCACAGTAATGGGTTGTAAATACAAGTGTTGCAGATTTCTTATTCACGGTCTTATCCTTGAATAAGCTAATCATATTTTCAACCAATGTTTTATGGAAGTGATTTTCCACTTCGTCAATCAATAGATCAAAGCCATTCTCCAACGCTGCAACTACAAAAATATAAAGCAGAACACCTTTAGTAGTACCGCTAGAAAGCATATAAACTAATTCAGAGTCAGAAAGCTCTTTTACACAATCCTGATAGGTAAGTTTATAATGCTTTTCATCCATCATCTCAAGGCTCTGAATCTTATCATCAAAAATCCTGATAATCTTCGTCAGAACTTCTTGAGATATTTTATAGGTTTTCATTGCTCTGAACATCAGACGATAAGTGTCTGCGCCCTCGCCGTCACAGTTAAAGTAAACAGCACGAGTAACCTTCTTTTTCAAAACAAAGAATACAATGGATGTATCTTCCGGAAGCTCACCCAAATGGCCAAATTCCTCAAATCCCTCTTTAGAATAAATCTCCTTTACCTTCGATTTATAATATTTTTTTCGAAAAATATGCTGCTCGGTAAAATTAGCTTTGCTTCCCAAATTCGGATCAGCTTTTAAAACTGTAGTGTACTTGTAAATATAATCCTCATGGTAGAAAATAATTTCTAATTTCACATTATCGTAATTATAATGTTTATCTTCTAAGCGAAATTCACTGAGAATGGAATAACTACATTCCATCAACTCAATTGCAGATGTTTTACCAGAAGCATTCTTACCTACAAATGCTACAGTATTGAAAACATACAAATCCTCCGCAACCTCCTGCAGCTCATATTCTTTATCTTCACTTGTCTTTTTAGATTTTGCAACAAGATCAATTGTAAAATCATCACAGCAATTTTTATAGTTTGAGGCACGAACTCTTAACAGCTTCATAGTATACACCGTCCTTTACTACTATCTACTATTATTATAACACAAAAACAGATTAAAACAATATTTTTGTTCTAATTTCTTTTAAAATTTGTTTTTTCCTATTTTATTATGTTTTAATCCTGCAAAAGTGAGATTGTTATATTTTCTCAATTTGCAATAGGCGGTGCACACTGTTTGCTGTAATTTTCTCTTGCTGATACTGAACGCTTAACAACAAAAAAGAACGCAACACATAATACACTGGCTCATGTATTACATATTGCGTCCTTAAGCCCAGCCTCAACGCATCCGAGGACTAGAGGGCATAAAATTGCGGGCAAATTGCTTGAAGCACTATTCTGCTTGCACTTCTACAGGCTTCACAACTGCCTTTACAGCTTTGATAAATTTCGGGCGTGGCAGCAGCACATAGTGCCCACAGCCACAGCATTTCATACCAAAATCCATACCTATGCGGGTAATTTCCCATTCACTGCTGCCACAGGGATGGGGCTTTTTCGTTTTTACCACATCACCGATATGGAAAGCAACATTTGTGAGCATTAGGTCATACCTCTAATCGTCATAACATCAGTTACATTGTAGCCTGCCTCACGGATTTGCTCAATAATATCCATATGGTTATCCAGATTAGCGCGAACAACAATCTCAGACTCGCCCAGCTCACTATCTACGCGGGTGTAGAGAGAAAGAATGTTAATCTCGTTTTCCTTGTAGATTCTGGCAATGTCTGCCAATACGCCAACACCATCCTTGACGGTTACAGTGATACGGGTGCAGGGATGATGCAGACCGAAGGCTTTTACAAAGGCTTTAAGCATATCGCTTTGAGCAATAATGCCACAAACCTTGTTGTTCTCGTCTACTACGGGGAAAGCATTTACTCTAGTCTTATAAACCTGATAGCAGATATATTCAATGCTATCATCAGCGTTTACGGTAACAACATTACGGCTCATAATATCCTTTACCAGTAAACGGCCCAAGAGGTAATTTGCTTCGTACTTAGACAGAGTGCTGCCAGCACCAGGAGAAGCCTTGCCAATATCAGTCATGGTAATAATACCACGCAGACGCATGAGGTCATCTGTAACGGGCAGGCTCAAAAGATTTTTTCTCATCATCAGCTCTCGAGCTTCCAGAATAGTTTGGTCCTCGCTAATTTTATAAACAACAGGAGTCATGAAATCCTTAACTAACATTTTTTTCTCTCCTTTAACCACCTAAGTAAGCCTTGCGTACAGCCTCAGAGCTTGCCAGCTCCTTAGCAGTGCCGCTGAGGGCAATACGACCAGTTTCCAGAACATAAGCCTTATCCGCAATAGACAGGGCCATGTTTGCATTTTGCTCTACCAAGAGAATAGTAGTACCGCTGGCATTGATGTCTTTAATAATATTGAAAATCTCTTTTACTAACAGGGGTGCTAAGCCCATGGAGGGCTCGTCTAATAAGAGCAGCTTGGGGCGACCCATGAGGGCACGGCCCATAGCCAGCATTTGTTGCTCACCACCAGAAAGAGTGCCGGCGATTTGGTTTTTACGCTCTAAAAGACGGGGGAAGCGCTCAAAAACCTTTTCCATATCTTTAGCGATTTCATCCTTATCATTACGCAGATAAGCGCCTAATTCCAGATTTTCCATAACCGTCATGTTAGCAAAAACATGACGACCCTCAGGAACCTGGCACAGGCCCATGCCGATGAGCTTATGCGCAGGGATGTTATGAATATCCTGACCATCATAAAGGATTTTGCCAGTCTTAGCCTTCATCAGACCGGAAATAGTACGCAAAGTAGTAGTTTTGCCAGCACCGTTGGAGCCAATCAGCGCCACGATTTCTCCATCAGGAACCTCTAGGCTTATGCCCTTAATGGCATGGATGGCACCATAATAAACATTAATATCATCTACTATTAACATTAGTTGATTACCTCCTCACCTAGATATGCTTCAATTACGCGTTTATTAGCTTTAATTTCTTCAGGAGTACCCTCAGCAATCTTCATGCCGTATTCCAGTACATAAATACGCTCGCAAACGCCCATTACTAAGCCCATGTCATGCTCGATTAAGAGGATGGAGAGCTTAAACTCGTCACGAATCCAACGAATCATTTCCATCAGCTCATGTGTTTCTTGCGGGTTCATGCCGGCTGCAGGCTCGTCTAACAGGAGCAGCTTCGGCTCGGTTGCCAGGGCACGGGCAATTTCCAGTCGGCGCTGCATACCGTAGGGCAGATTTTTAGCAGTTTCATGCGCAACCTCATCCAGATGGAAAATCTTTAAGAGGCTCATAGCCTTTTCGGTAATGAATTCTTCTTCCTTGATATATTTGCTGTCACGAATGATGGCATCCAAAAGATTATAGGATACGTGCATATTATAAGCAATCTTTACATTGTCAATTACGCTCAACTCCGAGAACAGGCGAATATTTTGGAAGGTACGGGCCATGCCCATTTGGGTTACCTGATAGGATTTTTTACCACTGCTGCGCTCGCCATCAAAGTATACATGACCTTCGCTGGGAGTGTACACACCCGTAATCATGTTGAAGGCGGTGGTTTTACCGGCACCGTTGGGACCAATCAGACCAATCAGCTCGCCCTCGTTGATATACATAGAGAAATTAGATACGGCACGCAAGCCGCCAAATATCATAGAAACATTATCTACCTTAAGCAGCTCCTTCATTCTTTCTTACCTCCTAATCTCTTAAACATTGCCAGACTCAGCTCCTTGCTGCCAAACAAGCCCTGCGGACGGTACAGCATGAGGATAATCATGGTAACAGCATAGATAACCATACGCCATTCCGGGAAGTCGGACAGAAAAGCAGAGATAAAGGTTAAGAGTGTAGCACCGGTAATAGAACCAGTCATGGAGCCTAAGCCGCCCAATACAACCATGGTGAGAATATCAAAGGAACGCATGAAGGTAAAGGAAGCAGGATGGGCCAGGAAGAAATAGTGGCTGAAAAGAGCGCCAGCAGTACCAGCAAAGGCAGCGCCCAAGGTGAAGGCCATAACCTTGTACTTGGTAGTATTGATGCCCATGGTATCAGCAGCAATCTCGTTTTCACGAATAGCTAAGCAGCAGCGACCTGCAGCAGAGTTCTTAAAGTTCTTGATGAAGAAGATGACAAACATCATAATCCAGAAGGTGTAAGCAAAATTTGTTAAACGAGGAATACCCATTAAACCAGAAGCACCACCTACATAGTCGATATTAAGAATACAGATACGAATAATTTCGCCCAAGCCCAGGGTAGCGATAGCCAGATAGTCACCATCCAGACGCAGGGTCGGCAGACCAATCATAAAGCCCAGGAAACCAGCACTGACGGTAGCCACAACTAAGCCCAGCTCAAAGGGCAGACCCAGCTTAACCGTGATAATGGCACTGGTATAAGCGCCAACAGCCATGAAGCCAGCATGACCAATGGAGAACTGACCAGTATAGCCGTTAATCATATTCAGGCTGACAGCCAGAATGATGTTGATACAAATCAGAATAATATTCAGCTCCCAGAAGGGACCAATAATTTCTGCAAAAATTAAACCTTGAACAATAGCATAGACAGCAATGGAGGCTGCCAATGCTTTTAAGTCGAACTTTCTTATAGCATTCATAGCAGATACCTCATACTTTCTCACGCGTCTTCTTGCCTAATAGACCAGTAGGTTTAAAGAGCAGGATTAGAATCAAAATACCGTAAGCAGCAGCATCACGGAAGGTAGAGGAAATAAAGCCGGAAACCAGAGCCTCTACTACGCCTAAAATAATGCCGCCAATCATAGCGCCAGGGATAATGCCAATGCCGCCCAATACAGCAGCAACGAAGGCCTTAACGCCGGGAACCATGCCCATTAAGGGGTCAATGGAGTTGTAGTATACGCCTACCAGAACGCCGCCAGCAGCTGCCAGAGCAGAGCCCAGAGCGAAGGTAGTAGAAATAACGCGGTCGATATTGATACCCATGAGACGGGCAGCATCAGCATCATAGGATACAGCACGCATAGCCTTGCCAGCCTTGGTGTAGTTTACGATATAGGTCAGAATTGCCATCAATACCAGAGAGCTGAGCAGGATAACAATTTGTTGGCTATTTACAACCAGCGGACCCCAGTTATAAACTGTAGCGGCAAAAATCGCTGGGAAGGTGCGCGGCTGCGGAGAAACCAAAAGAATCATGCCATACTCAAGGAAGAAGGACACGCCAATAGCAGTGATTAAAATAGCAATACGGGGAGCATTACGCATGGGGCGATAAGCAACACGCTCGATAATAATACCAGCTAGAGCAGCTGCTGCCATGGCAAAGATAATAGAGGGAATAAAGGGTAAGCCAAGCTTAGTGGTAGCATAGAAGCCAAAATAAGCGCCTAGCATATAAATATCGCCATGGGCGAAGTTAATCAGCTTGATAATGCCATAAATCATGGTATAGCCGAGGGCGATTAGTGCATAGATACTGCCCAGGGAGATGCCATTGATCATCTGCTGACAAAATTGTGTAAATAAGGAATCCATAATAAATCTCCTAAAACATAGAATTCGGTCGACCAGGTTTAAACCTGTTACTTATCAGCTTGAGCCGTACAACCGATAAGTAGCAGGCCTAAACTGTATAATAAAGAGAGAGGCTGTTGCCTAAAACAACAGCCTCGTTGATGTTAAGAACGATAAAGGTGTCTACCCTATCCGAGATTCTTAAAATCAGGGATTAACTTTTGCTTTGAAGGCTTGCTTGCCATCTTTATATTCAATGATAACAGCGGATTTGATGGGGTTATGTTGAGCATCAAAGGTTACCTCACCAGATACGCCAGGAGCACCTTTAATCTTAGCCATTGCCTCTGCAATCTTTGCAGGGTCAGCAGATTTTGCATCTTCAATTGCTTTTGCAATCAAAGTGGTGCAGTCATAAGACAATGCTGCGAATACATCCGGTTTAGCATTGTATTTCTTGGTGTAATCAGCAACGAAGGCTTTGTTCAGATCGGAGGTGTCATCAGGAGAATACAGGTTGGTGAAGAAGGTGTTGTTCAATGCTTTAGCACCAGCAATTTCCGGAAGCTTTGCAGAGTCCCAACCGTCGCCGCCAGCGATAACTGCGGTGATACCCATTTCACGAGCTTGTTTAATAATCAGACCAACCTCTTGATAGTAGCCAGGAACATAGATGAAGTCGGGGTTAGCAGCTTTAATCTTGGTCAGAGTTGCTTTAAAGTCGGTATCCTTTTGCAGATAAGCTTCTTTAGCAACAATCTTGCCGCCATTGCCAACATAAACTTGTTCAAAGAATTGAGCTAAGCCTTTAGCATAGTCAGAAGAGTTATCAATATATACAGCAGCCTTCATGAGCTTCAAATCCTTAGCAACATAGTTACCAGCTACAGTACCTTGGAACGGGTCAATGAAGCATGCACGGAAGCTATAAGGTCTGGTTTTTTTAGTTTTCGGGTCAACAGTTACATCCGGGTTAGTACCCATAGGAGTAATGTCTAATACTTTGGTAGAATTATTGATAGCACCAGCAGCGATTACAGAGGAGGACAGGTTAGGACCGATAACAGCAACAACCTTATCTTGGGTAATCAGCTTGGTCATGGAGTTAGTACCCTCAGCTGCTTCAGATTTATTATCTGCTACAACTAAAGCCAGTTTTTTGCCGCCCAGTACGCCCTTAGCATTGATTTTGTCTAAAGCCAGTTCAATACCGTTTTTGGAGGAGATACCGAAGGAAGCAGAGCCACCGGTCATTTCCAGGTTGCCGCCGATTTTAATTACGTCGCCACCCTTATCAGCTTTCTTTTCTCCGCCACCGCAACCAGTTAAAGCACCTAACATTAATGCACTTGCAGCCAACATAGCAGCATATTTTGCCATCTTTTTCATAATTTTGCCCTCATTTCATTATAATATAAAATATATTTTATCAGAGCCAGGCTTGTGACCTAGCTCGAATAAACCCACAAACGCAACAGGACCTACTAACTAAAATATCTTACATAGAGATTTTTTCTTTCAGACGAGTTTTGCCGTTTTCAAAGCCGATAATCAGAGCAGCCATAACGGGGTCATGGTTTGCATCAAAGGTCATCTTGCCGCTTGCAACCGGCAGGTCTTTAGTGCTTGCAATAGCCTTTGCTAAAGCTTCGCCAGCAGCGCCATTAGAACGCTTCAGAGCATCTGCCAGAACTAAGCCGGCATTGTAGCCTTGCATACAGAAGATATCGGGATCTGCTTTATACTTTTCTTTGAAAGCTTTAATGAAGTTTTGTACGGAAGGATCCTTGTCATCAGCAGAGAAAGCGGATACATAGTAGCAGCCTTGCAGTGCTTCGGCGCCAGCGATTTCAACCAGCTTGGGGCTTTCCCAACCATCGCAGCCCAGCATAGGAGCCTTGATACCTAATTCGCGAGCTTGTTTAACAATCTTGGAAACTTCTTCATAGTAGCCGGGAACATAAATTGCTTCCGGATTAGCAGCCTTTAATTTAGTTAAAGCTGCTTTAAAGTCGGTGTCCTTAGACAGATAAGCTTCTTCGCCAACAATCTTGCCGCCCTTGCTTTCGAGGTTAGCGCGGAAAACTTGAGCTAAGCCCTTAGCGTAGTCACTGGAGGAATCCTTCAGGATAGCAACATTTTTAACCTTTAAGGATTTAGCTGCAAATTCACTCATTACCTTGCCTTGGAACGGGTCAATGAAGCAAGCACGGAAGGTATAAGGTCTAACCTTGCCCTTGTTAACGGTGATACCAGGAGCGGTAGCACAGGGTGCAATTTGCGGAACCTTGTTGCCCTCACAGATCGGGGTGCCTGCAGCTACACAACCAGAGGTTGCAGGACCAATAATAGCAACTACTTTATTTTGAGTAATCAGTTTAGTATAAGCATTGCCGGATTCGGAAGGCTCGGATTTGTTATCTGCTTCAAGAATAGTAATTTTCTTGCCGTTAATGCCACCCTTAGCATTAACCTCATCAATAGCCATCTTTACGCCCATGTTTGTAGCCTTGCCGTAGTTAGCAACATTACCGGTCAGCTCAAAGCAAGAGCCTACTTTAATATCATTAGCAGCTTCCTTTTTCTTTTCGCCGCCACCGCAACCAGCAGCTACGGCAGCCAATACCATTGCAGCCAAAGCAGCACTGGTTAATTTCTTCCAACTTCTCATTAATATCTCTCCTTTTTACTATAAAAAAATTATAGTAGCCCCTCAACTACTATGTTTTATGTCCACAATTATACAAAACTTTAAGTATATTTGTCAACAAAATAAAGCTATGTGTTTTGTATACATGATTAAAATCGCTAAATTGTTACATTTTTAATGGTTTCATCAGAAAATTATCTTCTCTAAAAAGACATTGGTGCTTTTGTATTTTTCTGCTTCCTAAATCTGTGCTTTTTTAAGTCTAGCAAAGTTAAACTGGCAGCATGAATCTATGTTGCACAGCTTTCTTCTATAAACTGCAATAGCATATTCCTAGATTTATGCGTCTATGTTCCCATACACACTTATTCTTTTGCGAGGAGCCATTTTACCTTGCCTTTTTGTCGCAGCTTCGTAAAAGACCTGGCTTTCAAAACAGATTTATCCAGGTTAATCCTTTTCACCACCCTTAATTAGCTAGTTAGTATTATTGCTAGCCAACGCATTTAAAATGGTGTATAATGGATTGGTTAAAGAAAAGAGGTCCTTCCATGAAAATCCTTACATTGTTTTTTCTTCTCGTACAATTTTATAATCTCCTGAATAATAGGCGTATCTATTATATACTGCAAAAGATTATCGGTTTAATTCAGGAGCAGCAGCAAAATCCTGAGGTGCAAAAGGTAGTCCTTGTTAATGCTTCTTCCCTAACCTTTTTGTTTTATATGGTATCGGATTTACTTTACCTGCTCTTTTGTTTCTGGCTGCTCTTTACAGATGCTTATTGGCAGCAGGGCGGTATCCTCTTTTTGCTGACCTCCTTAGAAACCTACGCTTTTCATGCTCGCGTAGCTTATACCTTTGATGAGGCGGAGAACGGCTATATCTACCCCAAAATCTGGCTGCGCTGCCTTTTCTCAGGCTTTTCAATCTACATTCTTACAAGGCTCTATGTTTCGCTATAATCATTAGGAGTAGCCCTTCGGGGGCTCTCCTTTTTTTCATTTGCCATCATCTACCTTATTCTTGCATCTTTTCTGTCGCAGCCTTCAGGTGGAACGGTTGCCTTTGCCTGGTTTAAAAAAGTTAAATTATTTGAGCTTTTTGCTCCGCAATAAAACCATCGATATCTTCAATTATCGCAAAGTCACCTAAGGTATGAAGTGATTCAAAATAACGGATAATATAATCATTTATCTGGTATTCTTCAAACAGGTCAGCAACTTCGATACCAGACAGGCCTTTATAGTAACGGTAGCGTTCCATGCAGTATATTAAGAATTTTGCTTCTTTACTCATTTAGCTCGCCTCCTCGGGATAATCATAATTACCAGTTAAAAGTTCATCTTGTAGCATGGTATAAAGAGTTAATGGGCTGTAGTGCCATAGTTTAGAGTTTTCATCTGCCAGTTCTCTATATAGGTTAGATCTATAAAAAAGAGAGATAGCCTGGGTTTCAGTGATATTACTGTTTTTAGTAATCAGTGAAGTAATTTCTGGTGTAATTACAGCCAGCAAAGCACTAAATTGATTCTTGCTCAAAATAACTCCCTCCCTTTGAAAGTTAGGTATTTCAGCGACTTTTCACTAGTAAATACTAGCTGATCAAACAATTTGCGTATTTTTAGTGCAGATAAAGCCTGATCTTTTGACAAAATGCCTGTCATATATAGAGCGATAGTTCTATATACATCATCATTTGCTACGGCTCCATAAACTAAATCATAGACTGGACCGTTATATGTTCCTTGTCTATTGGCAGAAACAAAATCTAGCCATCTTTCATCCGGTGAGTCGAATTTTAGAAGAGTACATTCCTGGAAAGCTAAGGCTTCATCAATGTGATATATATTTAGTGTTGCAGTGCCTTTTTTACGACGTTCAGTTACTTTTTTTGCAAAGTTAATGGCCTGCTCCTTGTTTGTAGTTGTATAAAAACCATATCCAAAATCTAAGAATCTATTTTGAGTTATTAAATGTGGGGCGTCAACAGTAACATTGCTTCCATGAAATAGTATCATGATGTTATCACCATCCTTTTTCATTACAACACTTTCCTCTTAATTAATTTTACCATAAGGTAAGCGTCAATTCTAGACCCGTTATCATATAAAAACAATAAAAAAACGAGCTACATTTTCCGTAACTCATTAAAATAGTATTTGTGAATAATTGAAAATAGCAGGCTATCTTATTAGCAGAATAACAAATCTAGTTGTATATAGAAGTCTATCGCTTACACAATTGACCATTCGCTTATTTTATGCTAGAATTTAAGGGAATAGCAGGAGGAATAAGGAAATGAGAAACTTTAATTATTCAGTAATTCGAGAACAAAAGTGGGATTCGGATGTTCTAGGACTGATTGCTGCAATATATAAAGCTGCAGGCAAGCAAGAACTTTTTTTGCGCCAAAGACCAGAGCAACTTGAAAAACTGGTGGAAATTGCAAAAATACAAAGCACAGAGGCATCTAATGCTATTGAAGGTATTGTAACTACTAATACGAGAATCCGACAACTTGTAGAAGACAAAACAACACCAAGAAATCGTGATGAGCAGGAAATTGCGGGATATCGTGATGTTCTGAATATCATACATGAGAGTTTTGATGCTATTCCTATTACGAAAAACTATATTCTGCAGCTTCATAAGATTCTTTATACTCATATCAATAACCCTGTCGCAGGACAGACAAAAAATGTACAGAATTATATCAGTGCAACTTATCCGGATGGCAGCGTTCAGGTTCTTTTTACCCCTCTTGCTCCTTATGAAGCTCCTGAAGCCTTGGAAAAGATCTGCCAAGAATATAACAGAGTTATCGGAAATATGGAATTAGAACCATTACTTGCCATTCCAATTTTTATCCATGATTTTTTGTGTATTCATCCATTTAATGACGGCAATGGCAGAATGAGTCGCCTGCTTACGACACTACTCTTATATCAAAACAGGTTTTATGTCGGAAGGTATATATCTCTGGAAGCTAAAATAGCCAAAAACAAGGATTTGTACTATGAAGCTCTTGCAAAATCTCAGATTGACTGGCATGATGGAAAGGAAGATGTTGTTCCGTTTATCAAGTATATTTTAGGAACAATTTTAGCAGCCTACAAGGATTTTGAAGAAAGAATTGATATAGTTGAAGATAAGCCGTCTGCTTTGGAATTAGTGCGTCGAGCTAGTAGGAACAAAATAGGACGCTTTAACAAGCAGGATATCAGAGAGCAATGCCCATCAATCAGTGACAGTTCTATCGAAGGCGCATTACGAAAACTTCTAGCTGCAGGAGAACTAAAAAAAGAAGGCAAAGGTAAAAATACACATTATATTAGAAACAGCTAGCCGGTTTCCGATCAGTTGGACAGGGAAAAAATGCCCTGTCCTATTATTTTTGAGAAGCATAGATTTCTAAGATATACCTTGCAGTCTGTGTCAGAAAGAGAAAAACTTGATATCATTGGTTTTGAATCTCCTGTAATTCCTTGTCAGCAGTTTCATAGCCCATGACATTGCGGTCAATTTCAATCCAGAGACCGAGTGAACAAATTTTCTCAAGAGGGTAAAATTCCTACATCCCTACAAAAAATATTTTGCTAGCACCACAGAAACGATAATCCCCGGCAGCAGATTAGCAATTCTCACCTTAGTAAGGTTAAGCATATTTGTCCCTATGGCCATAATCATAATGCCGCCAGCAGCAGTGAGCTCAGCCAAGATTTGCTGCGACAGCATACCTTCTATCGCTCCCGCCATAAGGGTTATGCTTCCTTGATAGACAGCTACACTTACAGCAGACAATGCCACACCAATCCCCAGATTTGCAGCCATAATCAAAGAAATTAAACCGTCTAAGGTTGCCTTCGCAAACAAAGTTGTATAATCTCCTGCTAGACCATCCTGTATGCTGCCCACAATAGCCATAGCTCCTGTACAAAAGAGAATAGAAGCATTGACAAAGCCCTTGGCTATCTCTGCCGCTACACTTTCGCTCCTTGCCACCTTATTTCCCACCCAAAGACTAAAGCGCCGCATCAGCTCGTCTATATCGATACTTTCCCCAATAATTGCTCCTATAACCAGGCTAAAAATCGTGATTACGATATTAGTAGTTTTAAGGGCCATCTGCACGCCTATAATGACTATACAAAAGGCTATAGCCTGCATCATAGTTTCCTGCCACCTTTGTGGCAAGCCCTTCTTAAGCAGCACACCACAAAGAGCCCCTACTACAATAGCACCACTATTAGCTATTGTTCCTAAACCTAACATAATTTTCTCCCTAATTTTTAATTATTAATAATGCTCGACTTTGATTACTAGATTTTATCATTTAGAACATAGACAGTCAATATTTTAGCCTTGTATTTATTAATATCTTTGCGTATGTTTAATATTTTACAATATGTTCGCATTATAAACTATTGTTTTTTTGCTCGTTTGATATATAATTATATTAGTTGCAGCGGTAGCCTTGTAAATAACGAGATTTTCAAGGAGCTTCTGCCCAATCGTGCGGATTGGTTGGCACCTGTCAGAGCTTGACAGGTGCTTTTTTTGTTAAGAAAGGAGTTTATTTTATGACTACTGAGGAAACTCGCCAAAAGTACAAAAAGGCCATAGACGAGTTCTGTTTGATGGATGACACCTTTATGGCTGTAGTATTTAGTGAAAATACAAAACTCGCAGAAATGTTATTGCATATTATCCTTTTGGATGATAGAATTAGAGTTGTGAGGTGTAGGCATCAATATGTAATTAATAACTTGATTGGTCATTCATCATCTTTGGACCTGCTCTGTGAGGATGAGCATGGAAAATACTTCAATGTTGAAGTCCAAAGGACTAACGCTGGTGCAGTACCACAAAGGGCCCGTTACTATATGGGACTTATTGATGCAAGGTTTTTCCCATCAGGCACAAAGGATTACAAAGATCTTAGTGATACTTATGTTATTTTTATCACGGAACATGATGTCCTAGGCTATGGTTTACCTATCTATCATATTAGCCGTAGAATAGAAGAAAATAACGCACTATTTAAGGACGGTGGCAAAATCATCTATGTCAACGCTGAAAAACGCTATGAAAAAACACAGCTCAGTATGTTAATGCACGATTTTTTCTGTAAAAATGCTAATGATATTAAAAACAAAGCTCTGGCCGATGAAGTTAGAAGCTATAAAGAAACAGAAACGGGGGTTAATAAAATGTGTAAATTAATGCAAGATCTTGCAAAACAAGAGATTATAGAAGTAGCGAAAAATCTCCTAATGGCAGGTGCAAGCATTGACCTTGTTACCAAAGGAACTAAGCTTTCCCGCGAAGAGGTCGAAGAAATTGCTCTGAACTTGGAAAAGAAAACTGCCTAACAGCTCCATTTCCCCTTTAACTAACTCAAGCTAATCTTCTATAAACATAGCTAAAGAGGTGCTGCCGATAGCGGTTAGCCCTTAAGAATGTTGATCAATAACGACCGCATAGTTTCCTAAGCTAGCGGTCGTTTTGATTTTTAGAATAGTTTTGTCCAATCATATAGCCAAGAGTAAGAGCAATTTCTCCTTTACTACTTCTCTACTAGCTTTTGATACAGCTTCATCAGCTCGGCAACACAGGCCGCCTCACTGTTGAGCTTTCCCCAAAAGCCATAGGCTTCCATAACAGCCTTGTCGTTGGCCTGATGAGCCTTGCGCAGCTCTGGTGGCATAGTCAGCTCGTCATAGAGGTCTGCTAAGCTACTGTCTGGATAAAGGGCACGCGCATCCAAAATAGCCTGAGCTGTTTTTTCAATCCTTGCCTTTTGTGCTTCTGTCGGCGTGGGCCATGGGAAGTTGTTGTAGACTATGGTGTTTGAATAACGGTAGTCACTCTTCAATCTACCAGCAACTGCTCTCATCCATGCCATATGTATATTGCTCTCTAATACACCAAAATGAAAAAGATTAGCATTTGGGACAATTGTTGTCGAATTACTAGCTATATAATCTGGTTCTAAAAATCCTATAGGAATATATTTCCTTCTTTCGGAAGATGTGCTAGGTATTAATAGATAATTAGTTTGTGGTTGCGATATAAAGAAAAACAGGTGTGGTGTCTCTGCTTTTTGTCTAGTTGGTTGTGCTGTACTATTCTCCCTCATATTCTTTACAGCCTGTAATCTTTCTTTTAAGATTTTGTGATTTAACTCCCTAGGTGTTGCATTGACAAGCCAAAAACAATACCTTATTGAGTTATTGATGTACTCAACTGCACCAATATATGGTTTTATAAACTTTGTTAGTTCCGGGTAATATTTTATTATTTCCTCTTTTTCAGTTGCATTAAGAATCAGATTTCCACCGTCCGCAGGTTTATTTCCCAATAACATTTTAGGAACATCACAAATTGGCTTACTTTTGCTCAACACAAAAATATTAGGAGCATCCGTAAGATACGCATTAATGTTATGTGCTTTTATCGCTTTATTATCAAAAATATATTTTTCTCTTTCTATGTACCCACAACTAAATCCAATAATTACACAATGTACATGAGCCTTAATGCTAGCTTCGCTATCCCAGCGGAAGGTTCTATATGCAAAGTTTATTTGAATATTATATTGTTTAACTAAGGGTTCCCACATAGCAGCAACTTGCTCACCTTGGCAAATGCTATTAGTAGATACTAATGCTGTTTGAATCTTTGTACCCTGCATTATTGCGGCAGCCTTGTAATACCACGCTCCCACATAATCAATGCTGTTTGACAGTTTTATTTTACCAAAGATTTTTACGGCTTCAGCTTTCTGTTCTTTGCTCATCATAGAAGCGCCCACAAACGGCGGATTGCCCATAATATAATTCAGCTTCTCCTTGGGAACCACGC
>JAEDNJ010000122.1 GCA_016302525.1 Phascolarctobacterium sp.
GTTTTAATAGCAGATGACGAGGTGCTAATCCGCATGGACCTGCGAGAGATGTTAATAGATGCAGGCTATGAGGTTATTGCTGAGGCTGCGAATGGTCAGGAGGCTTTAAGGCTAGCAAGAGAGCTAAGGCCAGACTTCATCATTATGGATGTGAAGATGCCGATAATGACTGGCCTAGAGGCTGCCAAGATTATAGATGAGGAGGCTATCGCTCCTGTACTGCTTTTAACTGCCTATAGTCAGCAGGATATAGTTGACGAGGCAAGAGATGCGGGTGTCATTGCCTACCTGGTTAAGCCTGTGCGGGAGGAACAGCTTTTTCCTGCTATGCAAATAGCTATGAGCCGCTTTGCCGAGCTGCAGGAATTGAATGCAGAGCTGGAAAAGCTGCAGGAAACTCTGGAAACTCGTAAGGTTGTAGAAAAAGCTAAGGGTATCCTTATGAGTGCGCACGGCATGACAGAGCAGGAGGCATATCGTAAGATGCAGCAGTTTAGTATGGCTAAGCGTATTTCTCTAAAGGCATTGGCTGAGAGTATCATAGCTGCGGCAAATAAAAAATAAACGGCAAAAGCAAATAGACTTTTTGACATTTAAAACAGTTTAAGAAATTATAAGGCTTCGAGGTGTGCAGGAAACATTTCGGAGCCTTATTTTTTGAGTAAAATGATAAAAATTCTAAAAAACTGCTTGCAAATTTAGTAAAATGTGCTATAATGATAACCATAGATTAGCACTCTAGCGATAAGAGTGCTAACAAGATACTGATACATCAGTGTCGAAAAATTTGCATAAGGCTGGGCACTTGGCAGGTGTTGTCAGGAGCGGCCCAGATAATTAATTACATGAAAGGGGTTCATAAAAATGAAATTCCAACCTTTAGGTGACCACATTCTCGTAGAAGTAGCTGTTAAAGAAGAAAAAACTGCAAGCGGCATTTTCCTGCCGGATACCGTAAAAAAAGATAAGCCGCAAACCGGCAAGGTTGTTGCTGTAGGCAAGGGCAAGGTTGATGAAAATGGCAAGCTGATTCCTATGGAGGTTAAGCCCGGTGATGAGGTAATGTTTGCTAAATATATTGGCGCAGAGCTGAAAATGGATGGTGTTGATTACCTGATTATCAGCGAACGCGATGTATATGGTGTTTTCCAAGACTAAGACTGTATTAAGATTTAAGTAAGGAGATAGATTATCATGGCTAAACAAATCGTATTTGACGAAGAAGCTCGTCGTAAACTAGAGGCTGGCGTTAATGCCGTTGCTAACGCTGTTAAGGTAACCTTAGGACCTAAGGGCCGTAATGTAGTTTTAGAGAAAAAATATGGCGCTCCTACTATCACTAACGATGGTGTTACCATTGCTCGTGATATTGAATTAGAAGATCCCTTTGAAAACATGGGTGCGCAGCTGGTTAAAGAGGTTTCTATTAAAACCAATGATGTGGCTGGTGATGGCACTACCACTGCTACTGTTCTGGCTCAAGCGATGATTAAAGAGGGCCTGCGCAATGTAGCTGCTGGCGCTAATCCTATGATTGTAAAAAAGGGTATTAAGAAAGCAGTTGATGTTCTGGTAGAAGAGCTGAAAACTATTTCTCAAAAGGTTGAAAGCAAGGAAGCTAAGGCTCAGGTTGCTTCTATCTCTGCTGGTGATGAAGAAATTGGTCAACTGATTGCTGATGCAATGGAAAAGGTTGGCGATGATGGCGTTATCACCGTAGAAGAGGCTAAGACCATGGAAACCAGCCTGGAAACCGTAGAAGGTATGCAATTTGACCGTGGCTACATTTCTCCTTACATGGCTACTGATGCTGACAAGATGGAAGCTGTTATGAATAATCCTATGGTTTTCATTACCGACCGCAAGATTACCATGATTCAAGACATTATGCCTGTTCTGGAAAAGGTTGTACAAGCTGGCCGTGAGCTGCTGATTATCGCTGAGGATATCGAAGGCGAAGCACTGGCTACTCTGGTTGTAAACAAGCTGCGCGGCACCTTTAAGGCTGTTGCTGTTAAGGCTCCTGGCTTTGGCGACCGTCGTAAGGCTATGCTGCAGGATATCGCTATCCTGACTGGTGCAACTGTAATCAGCGAAGAGGTTGGCCGTAAGCTGGATTCTGCTACTGTTGCAGACTTAGGCTCTGCTGGTCAGGTTCGTGTAACCAAGGAAATGACCACTATCGTTGACGGCATGGGCGACAAGCAAGCTATCGCAGACCGTATCGCTCAAATCCGTAAGCAAATTCCTGAGACCACCTCTGAGTTTGATAAAGAAAAGCTGCAAGAGCGTCTGGCAAAGATGGCTGGCGGTGTAGCAGTAATTAAGGTTGGCGCTGCAACCGAGGTTGAAATGAAGGATAAGAAGCTGCGCATTGAAGATGCTCTGAACGCTACTCGTGCTGCTGTTGCCGAAGGCATTGTTGCTGGCGGCGGCACTGCTCTGCTGCAGGTTCAACCGGCTCTGACCCGCCTTAAGGTTGCTGGCGACGAAAAGACTGGCGTAGAAATTGTTAAACGCGCAATCGAAGAGCCCGTTCGTCAAATTGCTCATAACGCTGGCTTAGAGGGTGCTGTGATCGTTGACACCATTAAACGCAGCCGCAAGGGCTATGGCTTCGATGCTCTGGCTGAGGAATATGTGGACATGATTGATGCTGGTATCGTAGATCCTACTAAGGTTACCAGAAGCGCTCTGCAAAATGCTGCTTCCATTGCTTCTATGGTTCTGACCACTGAATCCCTGATTGCGGACAAGCCTGCTGAAAACGCTGCTCCTATGATGCCTCCTATGCCTGGTGGAATGCCCGGAATGATGTAAGATTCTAAAATTAAGAGCTGATTCACTTGGATCAGCTCTTTTTTATTGCAATTAAAGGGCTAATATGCTAAAATTCTAGTGTCTATTTAATTAGCACTGTGTGACTAATTAAGCATTCTGTATTGTTAGAGGAGGGGCAGACAATGCCGAAGGAGAATCAAGAATTAGTATTAGTAATTGACTTTGGTGGTCAATATAATCAATTAATAGCACGTCGTGTGCGTGATAGCGGCGTATACTGTGAAATCGTTTCTTATAAAAAGAAGATTGAAGAAATCAAGGCTTTGCAGCCTAAGGGAATCATCTTTACTGGTGGTCCTAATAGTGCTTATTTAGAGGACTCTCCCAAGATTGCCGAGGAAATTTACGGCTGGGGCGTTCCTATTCTGGGCATTTGCTATGGCAGCCAGCTAATGATGCACCAGCTGGGCGGTGTTGTTTGCAAGGCTCCTGAGCGTGAATATGGCAAAACGCTTGTAGATTTGGATGTTACCAGTCCTATGTTTACTACTTTGCCAGAGCAAAATATCTGCTGGATGAGCCATAATGACTACATTAAGGAAGCTGCGCCTGGCTTTAAGATTGTAGCCAGCACTCCTAATTGTCCTGTAGCAGCTGCTCAGGACGAGGCGCGTGGGCTCTACTGTGTCCAATTCCATCCTGAGGTCCTGCATACTGAAAACGGCATTAAGATTTTAAGCAATTTTGTTTATAATGTTTGTGGATGTGCTGGAACCTGGAAGATGGATTCCTTTGTTGAGGAAACAGTGAAGGCTCTTAAAGAAAAAATTGGTAATGGCAAGGTGTTGTGTGCTCTGTCTGGCGGCGTAGATTCTTCTGTTTGCGCTGCTATGCTGGCTAAGGCTATCGGCAAGCAATTGACCTGTGTTTTTGTGGACCATGGTTTACTGCGCAAGAACGAACGCGAAGAGGTTTGCGGCGTTTTTGGCGAGGGTGGTCTTTTTGACATCAACTTTATCTGTGTAGATGCAAAGGAGCGCTTCTATGAAAAGCTGATGGGCGAGAATGTACCCGAACGCAAGCGTAAAATCATTGGCGAAGAATTTATTCGCGTTTTCGAGCAAGAGGGTAAAAAGATTGGCAAGGTGGATTATTTAGCGCAGGGCACTATCTATCCTGATGTGGTAGAGAGTGGCTTGGGCGGTGAATCTGCTACCATTAAATCTCACCATAATGTTGGTGGCCTGCCTGATTTTGTAGACTTTAAGGAAATTGTTGAGCCTTTGCGTGATCTGTTCAAGGATGAGGTTCGTCAAGCTGGTCGTGAGCTGGGCCTGCCCGAGTATCTGGTTGCTCGTCAGCCCTTCCCAGGACCTGGACTTGCTATCCGCATTATTGGTGATGTAACGGCCGAAAAGGTGAAGATTGTGCAGGATGCAGATGCTATTTATCGCGAAGAGGTGGATAAGCTGCCCTTCGCTCAGCGTCCGAGCCAGTATTTTGCTGCTTTGACCAATATGCGCAGTGTTGGCGTTATGGGCGATGAACGCACCTATGATTATGCTATTGCTCTGCGCGCAGTTACTACCACAGACTTTATGACTGCAGAGGTAACGATTCTGCCGCCAGAGGTGCTCTGCGCAGCCGCTAGCCGCATTGTTAACGAAGTAAAGCATGTTAATAGAGTCCTCTTTGATTACACTACTAAACCGCCTAGCACTATAGAGTTTGAATAAACTAGTTATCTAAAGACTAATAAACATATCCTGAAAAGGACAAAACCGAATATTCTAGGCTGAATTATAGACCTTGTAATCATTGTTGTTTGACGATGATTATGAATGTAATAAGGAGTATAAGGAAGTTAGAGAGAGTAGGAAAAAACGGACTGCCGAAATCACTGAAAAAGAAAGAAACTATAGTCGTATATAGGGCTGGTGAGGAAGAACCATCTGAAGCATCGGAAAGGCTAAGCTGGACAACTAGCTATTCTACAGCGTTGTTCTTTTTTCAAATCATCCTCTGGCTCATGCAAAGTATTTGTTTAAAGCAGAAATTGACCCTGAAGATGTAATTGCTTATATAAAAGACAGGAATGAAAACGAAATACTTCAATATAAAAGTGTAAAAAATATTACTGTCATGAAAATTAATAAGGAGTTTGAAATGGCTAGAGCAAGATATCAGGCTTTCCTTGAGTTGGGTGTAAGATTTGATATCTAAAAATATGAGTAAAAAA
>JAEDNJ010000003.1 GCA_016302525.1 Phascolarctobacterium sp.
CCAGCTACTAAGCCCATGGCTTCTAAGCGAGCTTGCAGCAGAGCCTTATTATCCAGCTCTACGGAAGGCAGTCCGTCCACAATACTTCCGCTAGAAGCGGTAATGGCTACATCCCCGCTAGAAGATTTCACTGTGCCTAAACGCAAATCGTTCTGTGATTGCACAAGTATAATATTATTCTCAGCTTTAGCATTGACATAATCACCAGTATTTTGACCTACAGCGACCTCAATGTCCAAAGCGCCATGCTCACTAGCAGCATCAATTCTGTGACCAGAAATAGTACCACTATGCTCAACGCTGCCCTCGACTGCCAAGCTTACATAGCTAGCATTTGTACTGCCAATACCTTGAGCACCAATTTGTACAAGACCAGCCTTGCCGTAGCTTCTAGAAACATCCACAAGCACCTTGCCGCTACTGTTATTAACAGCTTCCAGCCACAAGGAATCGCCAGCCAGAATTTGTACGCCAGAGTCTACACCATTATTAATAGCCTTAATATCCTGCTCAGCCTTCAGCAGCACCTTACCAGCCTTCAGCACAGAATTATTCTCCTGGATAATGCTGCCATTAACGGATGTAATGTTAATGCTGCGTTTATCACTGCTATTAGTAAAGCCTACGGTATTTTTAAGGTAAACAGAGCCTTGAGCAGTAACATCTATTGCTGCTTCCTGTGCCGAAGATTTGCCCATAAAGCTTATGCTTATTGGGTTATCCGCCTTTAAGCTGCCCAGGTAGCTTTGTGCGCTGCCCGTTTCTTCATACCAGGTATATCTATAATGCTTATGACAGTTGAAAATACCTGTAGACCAGGTTTCCTCAGTAGGCTCAGAGGTATAATTATTCAAAATCTTATTATTATAAACAACATAGAAGGGAGCAGAATCCTTGCTAGCTAAAGCATTAGTGTCCGCATCAATAGTAGCACCTGGCTTCTTGTCGTAAACACTATTACCTAAATTCGTACTTTGGGTATCCGTGTCATCTTCCCATTGTTTCAGCGTTTCAGAATAATCCTGTTCTCTCTCCTTGCCTGCCCCCCACAGACGCTCCATTGTTTCCTTTGTATACTCAACCTTGGTCGTCATATTTTGGCCAGAAGTCCAATTGTAGCGTAGACCGCTTTGCGGATTATAGGAGCTTATACCGCTACCCTTATTAATTACTGTTGTACTATTCTTTGCTTTATCTACAATAGTAATTTTGCCGCTAACATCATTACTGATTAGCTTGCCAAGCTTCAAATCAATATCTTCAATTTGGCTATTAATAGAGATGTCGTAGGCACCATCCAAACAAATAATTTTGCCATTACCAGTACTGGAAATACGACCAGAGAGATAAATTTGTCCACCGTGTGCATCAATATCAGGAACTAGGAACTCTTTCGTATAGGCATTATAATAAACATCCACCTGACGCTTATAGCAGTTATTCTCACTATCCCAAATATTAGCACCTTCGATAACGCGGTAATGATCATTGCTCATAATAGTTGCATCAGAAGGCTCAACAAACCCCCACTGATGTCTATTGCCCTCAGCCTCAACCTCAAGGTTTTTCATCTTGTTTTTAACCTTGTCTGTCAGTTCAATGATGGCCTCATATTTATTATAGCCACTTTGAAGAACACCATTAATATTAATGTCAGTAGCATCAATATAAATGTTATCGCCAGCAATAATAGTACCCTCACCCTTCAGCTTGGTCTCGCTATCGGAATAAATCTTATTTGTTGCAGCTACAGCTTCATTCTCTTGATTCTTGATTGTGCTGATCAGGGTTCTATATGCATAGTCATAGATATCCTCAGGGTTGCCACCAACATTGACAATGCCATCAATATTTCCTTGTGTAACACTACCATAAGGAGCGCTAATAGAAATAGTGCGACCAGAAATGCCTGCAGTTTGACCAGAATTTACCGAATAAACATTTATATTGTTATGTGCACTTGAAACTCTAACCTCGCCATCATTAGAATTTACGAGACCCTGAATATTAATATCAGCCTTGGGAGCAACACTATAGGGATTGCCAGAATCCATATAATTAATGCTCTGACCATTATAATTGCCTTGAATAGTAATTATACCAGAGGTGCCACCAACACCATTTACCTCATTTAATACAACATTGGCCCTCTTATCCAGGTTTATATTTTTTATCTGCTCATTATTGCCTACACTTTGACCATTATAGGTAATCTTGCCGCCATCATCAGATACAGTAATATTATTCACAAATAAAGCCAAATTGGTATTGTTAGTAATAGTGATTGTCGGCGTTCCTTTAGCTATAAGCTTACCAGTGCTAGAGCCAATTACATTGCTAGTGTTCAGCTTAATGTCTCCGCCAGCTGCTACCAAGTCAGGAATTTCAACATAATCAACCTTCATGGTATCGGTTAATTGTTTGTTTGCATCCATAAGATGCATTTCCTGCATTAAGGCTTCTATGCGCTTATATTCCTCTAAATAGCCCTTGTAAGCATCTGTACTTTTATCCTCGCTATAGCTTGCCAGCAAAGCATCCAGTTCGTTATAACGCTCTAAAAGAGCATTGCCATAATCAAACTGTCCAAAGCGTAAATCTGCCGTGCTTAAAGAAGTTCCATCTGCTGCAACAGTTACTCTGTCTTGTGCAATGGCCTCCTCCACACTGTAGATATTTTGATTAGTATTATTTCCAGCCTTTACAGCTGCTAAGCCTGCTTGGGTGGTAAAAATTAAATCGCCGTTCTGCCCAATAGTAATCGTCTGATTATTGCCTTGGCCTGCAATAACAGTACCGTCAATAATAATTTTATCTTTGTTTACCTCAGAGCTCTTAAGGTCGCCACCAGTGCTGGCTACAAAGGAATCCTGATTCACATCACTGTCATAGAGGCGATAGGTGCCAGTACGAGTATAAACGGTATTCTGACCTGTATCACCATAAAGCTCAACATTGCGCACACTTTGTACAGAGCCTGTACTTGCAATATTAACCACATTCTCGTGGTCAATAATGTAGCTTAAGTCAGGAGAGGTAGAGAATGGAATCAATGTCCTGTTATAAGCCTCAGAGGTACTATTAATACTTAAGCTACCTAAGCCGCCTTGAACATTTTTACCTGCATAAAGGTTAATGTCACTCATGCTGTCTAAAGCACCTGCAACATTTACGGTATTCTTTCTAGTATATTTATCTTCTATAGAAGTTGTAGTAACGCCAGAAGCAGAAAAATCATTTTCTGCCAAAGCATGACTTTGCACCTGTAAATCAGACTCAGAAGCCGACAAAGTAATATTTCTATTTAAAGCGGTTGTCTTGAGTCTGCTGCCAGAGTTAATGTTAATGCTGTTATAAGTAGTAATTTCATCCTTTAGATAGAGATTAGCATCACCAAAGACAATTGCTGCTGCATAAACATAGCCATTGCTAGTTATGGTTCCCCTAGTATCTGCTGCCATATTAATATCCCCAGCAGAATTAATTACGCTGTTATTCTCTACATTAACTGCCGCTTGTGCAATATTGAAGGTATACAGCTTGGCCACATCAACAGTGATACCGCCATAGCCATTACCGTACACTCTCTGGTCTAGATTAAAATTATTAGTTGCCAGGAAGTTTGCCGCCTTATTGCCTAGGTTATTCAGTTCGAGCGTATCGAGGTTGACATTAGCTTCACCTTTAATATGGCTATAGCCCTCAGTTCCGCTTCCCTGATAAACAGCAGCCTGAATAGCATCAGCATTCAGCTCTGTATTAATGTTGTTCGTAGCTGTTGCTGCAATCTGATTATTGATATTAATGTTACCCTTTACATTGGCATCAGCCGTAAAATAGCCCTTGTTGTCGGTGTAAGCTGCCTCTGGACTAACCTCAGCAATACCGCCGCCATCACCATTAGCATAAGCCTTGGCCTTGTCATTGGTGTCGGCATTGACAGTCAAATTGTTGAGTGTAACAGTGCCACTATCCCCGGTGGGCGCACTAAAGCTAGCACTAGCAAAAGCCTGACCTTTTGTCATTGCCTTGTTAGTACCACTTGACATACCTACACCAACATTATAGCCTTCAGCCGTAGAATCAACTACAGCTTGGCTCAGTGCATTAATAGCAACATCAGGAGCACTAGTGCTGTAGCCTGCTATTTGTCCCACATTTAAGCTAGCAGTGGACTCCATAAAACTGCGAGCATAAGCCTCATTAACAGAAATGGCGCCTAAGCCTACATTCACGCCAAATAAATCAGCCTGACTTAAGCCTTGATTGCCGTCACCAATACCAGACTTAATATTTATACTATCAGTCTTTATTTCAGCAGCCCCAAGAGAAGCTACTGCTCCGCCAGCATTAGTAGTGCGTACAGTAGTATAGCCTACAGTAGGCAATAAAGCGCCCTCAATATTATGATTTTCAGCCTTAGCATTAGCATTGTTCAAAGCTGTTATATCAATAGTCTTTGCTTCTAATGTATTGCCAGAGCCAGAAATTTTACTGTAGCCCATACCTGAATCAATATTTACTTTTGTGTAGTCAGTATCATCATCGCCGGTATAACCGCCATTATCTGCCTGAACCCAAACGGCAGTAGCATTGGTAATACCTGCGTAAACATTGAAAGCCTCGGCAGACACAGTATTGCTGCGTTCACTCTTAACAGCCAGCCTTTCGTTCGCCTTTAAAGTGCTGCCAGAAATATTGATGATGTTATTGGAGTAATCGTTTGCATTACCTACAAGAGCTCCAAATTCAGCAGCCGTAACTGCATATCCCTGAACATTGGCCTTGGTGGTAGTAGTATCCTTGGAGGTAATTTCGAGTGTATCTGTATTCTCCAAATGGGAATTGTTCGTGATGGCAATAGTGCTGCCACCTCTGCGGTCCACATCAGTTACTGCAGCATTAAGGTTAACAGCACTAGCACCAGCCTGCACAGTTAGGCTGTTTAATTCGCCGCCAGCAGCAGCAGAAAGATTTGTATTCTTGGCTTTAATACGCGTCTTATCAATGCTCAACAAGGACTTGTCGGTTACATCCACAACGCCTACATCAGCAACAGCATCTACTATGCCCACTAGACCAGCACCGATATTCATATCCACATTGTTAATTGTGGTAATGGCAAAATTAGCATTGTTGGCAACATTAATAGTGCTGTCCTTTAAGTTATTAGACACACCTCTAGATACAACTACAGAATTTGCTCCATTACCGTTACCATTTTTTATGGTAACATTATTAGTGTAGCCACCCTTACTATAGGCTGTTACGCCAGAGGCAACCTTATCTGTATCACTTACATTAACATTGGCATTGGTTTTCAGCCCAGTATTAGCCGCTTCCTGCTTAGCCAAGGTACTATTAATAAGGTCGTCAATGTAGTATTTGTTAGAATCATTAGTATCATCTAATTTTAAGGTGACGGTTTCTGATGTTGCGTGCTTTCCTTCCGGGCGCACATAGCTAGCACTGTATGCATTTTGAACAGTGCTGCCCATATTAACAACCATAACATTAGTATTTACATCAAGACAGCCCACAGTAGCAGTCACAGCTGTTGCATCAACAGTGCGTTCTTCTTCTGCCTTAATATCTACATCACTTGCATAAATATTACTGCCTAAAACATTGGTTGCTACCGTAGAATCAACAGTAGTAACCTCTACACCAACCCCCACAGCTCCTAGACTGGAAGCATTTGCGCCAACCTGTGTATAGTCTGCCTCAAATTTATTCTTGGCATTAACACTAACCTTATTAGCATAAGCATTTTGATTGCCTAATTCGCTGTTGATAAGGTTGGCGCTCACCTTATTGTCTATATTATTTACATTAACTAAAGCGCCAACACCAGCACCTAGAGAAATAGCCGCATTAGCCTCTACCATTTCATTGATGAGACGGCTGTTATTAGAAGCTAAGACCTTGTCCTCACCAGATTTACCATAGTGCTGAAGAATGCTATTTTCAATACTAGCTTCAGTAGTGCTAATGTCATCCACATAAGCAACACCAAGAGCCACACTGCCGCTGCCTATAGAACCACTGAGCTGTACAGAGTTCACATACTGAGCAGCGCGATTGATGCGTTGTGCCTCAACCTGGGTGCCATTAGTAGTGCCCTTAACATTTTGAATGTGCGCAATAGCCTCACCCTCATGCTGAGTTACAGAAATATTCAGTCCAACAGCCGCAGAGCCGTACAGAGCTCCACCTACATTCACACCACTTAAGCTAGACAGCTCCTCTGAATGATTAAGCGCGTGTACTAGCACATGATTGCCGTTGAGCACAGCTTTTTGATTGGTAGAACCTGCTATTTCAGCCTTCACGGTACGGTCCAGCAAATCAGTATTACTCGTGCCGCCTACACCAACACCTGCATTAAAGCCTCCACCAATAGCAGCAACGCCGATATGAGAGTCCAGCTTAGAATTATCCTTAGCATCTACATAAACATCACCAGGCTTTTCATTCGTGTTATTGATATTCGTGCCGCTTACCAGAGCAGAGGTTTCGCCCCCAATGTGATTAGTAGCCACGGAGCCAAAAACACCTACACCAGCAGTAGTGCCGATAGACTCGCTAATGCTGGCCAGCACATTATAAACAGCCCTGTTGCCATCTGCGTCTACAACAAGACCTTGACGCACTGCATCCCTGCTTTCAGTTTCAGCCTTATCCTTTTCCAGATATTCTTTAACGGTAATACCCTTATCCTGGCCTAAAGCAATAATATTAGAATCTTTAACACTAGCCTTAGTTTCCCCATTTAAAAGGTTCACTGCTACACTAGCGCATACAGCAGCATAGCCAGCACCATCTGTGCCAGCAAAGGTGCCAGCATAATTGCGGATAACCTCATCAGAATCAGCAATTACGCCCACATTTCCTGTAGCTCTTAAATTAGCTCCCTCAAGAGAGGCAAGCGTATGATTATCCATGCGGTTAGTAATGAAATTACCAACCACAGTAGCACCTTGTTCAACAACAGTTAGAGCAGCATTAATGCCTACATTGTATGCCTCTGTCTTGTTTTGCGCCGTTACAAGGGCAGACTTCACCTGTGCAGCCCTGCTTTTATCCTGGCTACCAGCTAAATGCTTCACATCAGCCTTAGTATCAATAAAGCTTTCTGTCACAGCAACTGCACCCGCTACAGCTGCATTAGCCGTAGTTATGGCTGCCACATCTGCAGAGGTAACAATCGTGCTATAGTTTTTCGCCTTAACCGTAAGGTCTGCCTCCTTATTCTCAGCCTGTAAAACAAGGTTCTCACTCTTGGCCTCTACAGCCTTATGAATAACACCTGTAGCTGCATTAGCATCAACAGCAGCACCCTTACTGCCTACACCTACACTAGCCCCAAGCGCAAAGCTATACAAGCCAGATTTATCCTCAGCAGCAACGAGAATATCCTTATCCTCGCCAGCCATAGTAATAGTAGTGTTGCTTAACCGAGCTTCATTTATCTGTCTATTATTAACGGTTGAGCCAATATTATTAGTCGCAATAGCTGCGCCCACAGCAGCATAACCATTGCCCGCAGCAAAATCACCCGCAATTGCCTTTTGACTTGTCTCGTCTAAGGTGGTGACACTAATATTATTAGCCTTGTTAATGCTGCTAGCAGTAGTTTTATTATCTATAGCAAGACTATCAATAACAGCCTGAATGTTCTTTGTGCCCGTGTTCACTGCTACAGAACCATTAACAGCAGCACTGCTTTGATTTAAAGTACCTGCTGCGCCAAGAGCTGCGGTCCAGGCATTGCTATCATCCTCTGCCCTGAGTTTTAAGTCACCAGTGCCCATGGTAATAGAGTTACCCAAAACATTGGTGCTAGTATTATTATGGACATCATTTTGCGCATAAGCAAGGCCGCCAGCCGCATTGCCTCTGGTAAAGTTTACCTGGCCAGCCACGGTCACTAAATCCTCGCCGCTACTAGCTGCAAGCTGAGCAGAGTTAGTAGTAATTTTATTATTTTTAACCTCTGTCTTGACATCATTACTAATGACACCGATGGCAACAACAGCTCCACCAGTTACATTTACACCTTCGTTATTATTTAAGGTAGTCGTAACAGCAATTGCCCCTGTAACCTGAGTTGAGCTGCTAGCAGAGGGAGTAAGCGTAGTTTTTTGGTAAGCTCCCTCAGTGCTGGTAGTAGGCACATTGGCAGTATTATTGTTTCCATTAGCATCTGTCCCGTTAGCCATTACCTTAGCAGAGCCAGCACTGCCAGCTTCATCTAGCTTGGCTTTATCGACACTAACATCATTGATACCTGCAGCCTCTGCCACCTGGGAGCCATGAAAATCTATAAAGGACAGCTCGCTGCTATTGATATAGCTATTCTTACCATAGCTGCCAGAGCTAGTCTTGCCGCTAGCCTCTTGTAAGTAAGCATTGCTTTCATTAGCATCTATAGAGCCTGTAAAGGCACGAGCATCAACAGCATTGGCGCTAAGCTCGCTGTCTTCGATAACTGAGCTCAAAGAATTCTTAATATAATTTATTGCTACGGCAGAATTACTGCTAACATAAGTGCTATTCTTGCCTGCTGTAACGCCACCGCTTACGGCTACGCCGACCTGAGTAGCATCGCTAAGGGCATAGTTAGCCAGAGTGCCAACATTTGCGTACTTGCCACCCTTAATTTTTGCCTCTACACTATGATTAATGTCATTGACAGCCACATTTGCGCCAGCAGCCACAGAGCTTTTAGCAAAAGCAGCGGTAACGCCGCCAGCAACCATTACAGCATGGTCTACAGCCGCATTAGTCACCTCAGCAGAATAGTCAACAGTTTCGTTGAAGTGATTATTTTCTAAAACAGCTTCTACATCATCATCAACAAAATTGAAGGAGCCACTCAAACCAACATCAGCACTAGGATAGTTTCTCCCGCCTAAATCCATGCCCAAGGCAGTACCCAAGGCAATATTTACAGAGCTGTCCTGAGCCTCGTTCAAAAGCTGGCCCTGAATATTAAGGTTACTATCCTTCACGGCAGAGCTGGTCTTCTTGCTCAGGCTGTTTACAGCAATAGCGCCTGAAATATTGCCGCCAAAGACAGTTTTATTTTGTTCTAGCTCCTTATTAATGCTTAGAGCAGCACTGCCGCTATAGGCGCCAATTACAGCACTATCCTTCGCCTGCATCTTGGCAGTTTCCGCATTAATAGTGCTCTTAGAAATATCCACACTTGTAGTGCCAGATACAACATTGATTGCCAGACTGCCGACAGCGGCCACATTAAGCTTATCCAAAGGATTATCCGTATGCTTATGTACCTTAGCTTCATTATCATCATCCTTGGGAGCAGCCGCATTGTTATTTAGTCCATTTTGGCCTACAGCATTTTGAGCGGCTTCATTGGCGTTTTGTTCTGCATTTCCTGCTTGTTCATTGCCGCCTTCTTGATTACCAGCTTGCCCATTTTCACCTTCTTGCGTAACAACTTGCACATTCTTAGTTTGTTCATTAGCAGTCTTCTGATTATCAGCCAGATCATTAACCGTCTTAACGGTATTATCTAACTCGTCGTTACCAACTTGAGCATTGCCTGTAAGATTTTCATTAGTATTTGTGCCGTTATCATTCTTCTTGTTAGGAATCTTGCCCTCGGCAGCGCCTGCAATAGCCAGATTAGTAATAACGCCTAGAGTATCCGCTGTAGCCTGCAGCGTTTTTGCTGACAAAACAGCTTCCTCTACAATTACCTTGCTGTCCTCACTAAAGACCAGGGTACTAGTGCTAATACCCACGCTAGAAGCTTCACCTCTGGAAAAATCCCCTACGCCAGAGGTAACTATGGTTTCATTTTTAGAAGCTAGGTCTAGACCATTAGTAGCCGTGAGTGTTGCTCCCTTAGCCACATTAACTAAAGCAGTCGTATCGCCACCAGCATAGGCTACCATACCCGTAATACCAGCACTTTCAGACTTCGAGCCACCATAGGTTATGCCAATATGATTGAGAAAGGCATCGCCATTTATAGCAATATCCTTGGCCTCTAATTGAGCCGCTTCTTTAATGTTTACCTCACCCTTAACATTACTTTGCGTGATATTAAAGGTGCCGCCAAGACCAAAATCGCCGCCACTGCTATTAGTTAAGCCGGTAATAAACTGGCTCACTGCCTTTGTACGGCCAGTCATAACTGTATCGGTTTGGCTAGCCTCAGCTTTTATATTGAGTTTACCTTCATTATCCTTATCTGCTTTCAGGACTGCGCCCTTGCCCACATTCACAGCTGCATTGGTATTAAGGATATTTACGCCTATCGTAGCCGCTACAGTAGCCCTCGGCGTATTTACATTGTCCTTAGGAGCATTAGCACTGGCAGCAGCATAGCTTTGTACCCAATAGCCAGCATCCAGAGCATGCTTAATATCATTAAACATATTGTTTAATTTGCCCTTGGTAGCGTTATATTGGTCATAGTAGATTATCGCGCTATTGAGCACCTGCAACAAATCGCGCAGGGCATCCGACATACTGTTTAATTCATCTATCGAGGTAGGAGCGCTAGCATCACTTGGAAGGTCATTGATAGCTGCATCTATTGCATATATCAACTCTAAACTTACTCCAGCTATTCCTGCAATACTTTCAAAATCTGTCTTCAGCTGAGCCCAAACTTCTTTAAAATTGGTAGCTGTAGACTTTTGGCGTCCATATTCGTAGGCAGAATTTGCAGTAATGCTGATATCCTTGGCCTGTAATAAGCTATACTCCTTGTGAGCAGGGTCAGAGCTGCTGGCAGCAACATTACTTGCATCAGCAATATTAACCTCAGCCGTATTATTAGATACATTAACCAAAATAGCCGAGCTAATCAAGGCCTGGGTTTGGCTCTCAACATTAGGCTTTTTATCGAAGTCCTCTTTAATATCCATAAGGGCGCTAGAAGCACGAATATAGCTATCTGCCACGGTACTAGTAGCATTAATGTATAAACTTTCGGCGGCACTTAAACCTACAACAGTATTTTGAGCTGCATTAACAGCATCATATAGCTTGGCATTCTTACCAATATTAACCTTCGCCTCATTATTCTGCGTAGCATCGACAATAGCCGCGCCAAAATCAAAGTACTTTGCCCATTGGGTTTTAATTTCTGTTTTAGGTTTAGTTGAATCAGTTGTACTACTAATGGGATTACGGGCATTGTCATCCGATATCTCATCAAACTTCGTATCCTCGGTATCCTTGCTTGTTACGGTCTCTTTACCTAAAATAGACTTTTTAAAGAAATTTTTTACTGCAGGAGCAACCTTTTGCGTGAGCACAGCCTTACCAATATCTACCCAGTCTGCATCAACACCATAGGTGTTATCAGACACAATTTCGTTGAAGGTTAGCGTATTTTGTGCATCTATATCAATATTGCGCGCAGAAATAGTACCATCTACATCAATTTGGGACTTATTATCGGAAACAACCACATTCACAGTAGTTTCTACACCCGTGTTGCCATCTATAACAGCTACGATAACACTAGAGTCTATAGACTGTTCGCTGACAGCCTTCA
Source organism: Phascolarctobacterium sp. (assembly GCA_016302525.1). Classification (GTDB taxonomy): domain Bacteria; phylum Bacillota; class Negativicutes; order Acidaminococcales; family Acidaminococcaceae; genus Phascolarctobacterium_A. The sequence continues at coordinate 11,543 of JAEDNJ010000003.1, forward strand.
TAGATAAATCACCAGATTTTAATGTATGTGAAACACCATTAGCATCTGTATAGGTAGTTGTAGCATCATTTTTTAAATTGATTTTTGCGGTATCAGCTATCGTAATAAGGGCTTGGTCAGAAATGGTATTCACACCAGCTGCCAAGTCTACTGCTGCGCTCTGAGAAATAGAGCCAGGGTTTTCTACAGGTTTGTTGGGCTTAATAGCATTGACGCTGATCTCTTTAGTCTTGGCGTAGGAATTAATGCTAGCACTGCCATTAGAGTTTAGCGTGCCTGCAATCTCAACCTTAGAATTAGCCTGCGTATCTGTCCAGCCTACATTCAGGTTTAAATAATCCACCATATGTATGCTATCTTGATGCTCGCCATTTTGTGTCATGCATTTGGATACATTGGTAGAATTAGCAGTAGATTTAATGGCTAAAGCACCGCCACTAAGCATACCGCTAGTGCTCTTGTAAACAGGATTCCCATCCTTTATCTCAGCCACATCAAAACCAGCGCTGCCCACGGCGTTGAGAGTAGCGGTTTCACTAATTTTAACATTGGCATCTGAATGAGCTACAGATACAGCCCATTTCACGCTATTAAGAATGTCAAAAAGCACATTATCGTCTAAAACGCCAACATATTGCGTATATCTATCAGGAATGGCCTTTTTGAAGATAGTTTTGAGAATGCCATAGCCTACACCAGTGGTATTAGGAGCAGTTGTAAGCGAAGCATTGCTATTGACAATAGTAGAATTGGCACCAATATTAATAGCACCGCCCGTTACAGAGCCATCAATAGAAACATTGGCAATGGTCTTAGATAAGTTAATACCGGCAAAGTTCAGAACAGTGAAATCATCCTCATCATAACCAAATAGCCCTCTATCTAAATCCGTAGGCTTGTCTACAGAAACAGCCTGAATTACCGCACCACCCATAGGGTTAATTATTTTAGCATCCTTAGCAACAACCACCTCGGCCTTAGAAGCATTATCACCCATATTCGCCGCAATCAGGGAATCGTTCGTATCACGATAGTTCGTGCCATTAGCGTAAGCAAAAAGCAACACATTGCCAGTGCTTTTGTCTACCTCTGCCTTAGCATTTGCTTCACTGAGGCCGGAAGCAATAACCTTGCCCGCACTATCCTTGGTGTTCACAAAATCTTTAAAATCAAGCACATTGTTATTAATTGCTGCTGCTAGGTTTTGCGAAGCATCTCCCGTTACAACAATACTAGGAGCACGCAGAGTGGTACCCTGATAGGTGTTAATTTTGCCCTTAATTTCAATTGTACCACTATTGTTGAACACAATAGGATTAGCAGTAGAAGCATCATTTAAATTCTCTATATCCTTGTAATAAGTTTTGATAAACAAATCGTCAGAGAAAGTAGAAAGCTTATCAAAAAAGCCCTTACTTGGGGTAGCAACTGTCAGTGCACCTGCATTCACTACGCCCTTTGCTCCCAGCATCAAGCCATCCTTACTGAAGAAATAAAGGTGCCCACCGATTTTATTGTTGCGAATAGCATTAACCGTACCGTTGATTTCAATTTTACTATTGACAAAGTTCAACAAAGAAGAAGCTACATCACTGCCATTCTGAGTTTTAAAATACATATTGGCAATATGGTTTTCTTCAACATTGAAGGTATTAAACTTGTTGATGCCATAGTTTTTGCCATTGTTAGCATTTACAATATTCTCGGCATAAACCTGGTAAACCTTATTATCAGCACCAATATTGGTTCCGTCCTGACGTACAATAGCAGCCTCTGTACGCCAGGGAGCCAAAAATGCTGCTGCCCCTAACAAAAGACTTAAGGCTGTCTGCTTTTTATTTAGCTCTCTAAAAAATTTTCTTTTAACCTTCACGACATTTCTCCTGTGAAACAACACGCTCTAGCAAAGCATCCTCTAATTTAAAGCTGTTTTGCTTTATAAATTTCAACAGTGTCCAACAACGCTATTATAAATTTATTCTCTAAAATCAATATGTATTGACCTTATGTTTCCTACTGACTATGTCCATGCTCGTGAGTCTCTCGCAACACCTCAGCTAAGACACACAGCAGATCCTGTACCTTAAAGGGCTTGGCAATATGCTCATCCATGCCAGCCTCAAAGGCGTTTCTTCTGTCCTCCTCAAAGGCATTGGCTGTCATAGCAATAATGGGAACATTAGCCAGCTCTTTATTCTCCAGATTACGAATAGCTCTCGTTGCCTCGTAGCCATTCATAACAGGCATTTGAATATCCATTAAAATAACATCATAAAGCTTCTCTTGTGCCAGCTTTACAGCAATACTGCCATCCTCTGCCGTGCTAACCTTCATTCCCGCTTCCTCCAAAACAAACTGGGCAATCTCGCGGTTAATTTCGTTATCCTCGACTAGCAGCACCTCTTTGCCTACCAAGTCCTGCTCTGTCAGCTCTTTAGCAGTTTTATTACCCACAGTAGCTGGCGCAGCGACTATTTGCAGCCTAAAGGTCAAGGTATAAGTAGTGCCCTTGCCTACAGCGCTGGTACAGTCAATTTTTCCTCCCAAAAGGTCCATCAGACTTTTTACAATGGAAAGCCCTAAGCCCGTGCCCTCGGTATGGCTCACTGTATTAGTGCGCTCACGCTCGAACAGCTGGTATTGCACCTTTTGAAATTCCTCGCTCATACCAATGCCAGTATCTGCAATAATAATCTGATAATCAGCATAGCCCCCAGGACAAGCCTTATTCTTTAGCTGCTTAATGAGCACATTGACCTTACCCTTGGGCTTAGTAAATTTTTGAGCGTTAGCAATAAGATTAACACAAATCTCCTGCATATGCTGTTTATCACAAATAACAATCTCATCCTCTATTTCACAGCTAAGCTTGTATGCAATCCCCTTCTTAGCCATGCCCTGGGAGAACAGAGTATCAAGCTCCCTGCCAAACCTGCGCAAATTAGTCTCGGTAAATACAGTCTCTAGTGTACCGCTTTCAATGCGGGAAATATTTAAAATCTCATTTATCAGCTTCAGGAGCAGCTCACCAGCTAGCTCTATTTTTGCTAGGCTATCTGCCACAAGTGCAGCGTCCTTGCTCTTTTTGGCTATTTCAGTGAAGCCTAAAATGGCATTCATCGGCGTGCGGATGTCGTGGCTCATGTTAAACAGGAAGCGGGTTTTCGCCTCATTAGCTACCTCAGCCTTAGCAAGAGCAGCCTCAAGCTCCTGTTTATAAAGCTTTTCCTTAGCATCACGGCTCAAATACAGCCAATAGGAGAAAGAAAGCATAATCGCTACCAGCAGGCTGACCATATTATAAAGCTCAACCTCTTCATAGGAAATCCAGCCATCCCGCATTTCGACATCCATATACCAGGTATCGTTGGGCATTTCGAATTTAACCTGCAAAGCCTCCTTGGTAACAGCATTCTTTGTAGAAGCTATGGAATTATGAGCCCCAGTATAAGGATTTTCATGCCACAAATCAAAGCTATAGCCTAGGCTTTCCAAGTGCTCAATATTAACCTCTTTAAGATATTTATTCCAATCTAATACTATGACTACATAGCCCCAAAATTTTGTCCTGCCATCATTTTCGGTAACATAAATGGGGTCCAACAATAAGGCACCAATACCACCCTGAACTAAGGGAAAAGGACCAGCAATAGTATAGTCGTTATTAATTTTAGCAATCTCCGCCTCATAACGGCGATTATCAGCTTTTAACAGGTTCACTCCCAGAGCATGCTCATTGCCCTTAACTGGATAAACAGCCGTGATAACGCCATTTTTAGCTAGCTCAATGCATTTTACAACACCATGGTCGTCCTGCATCGACTTAGCCAAATCCTGAAAATTAGCAAAGGTTTTTTCCTCACCATGAAGCACCAAATACTTCTTCATAGAATCGGCCATAGTCAAATAGTTCTCTATTTTGGACTGAAAATGCAGGTGAGCAATTTGCGCTGCATTCTGCACCATGGTCTTTTGGTTGGCAACGCGCACTCCAATAAAATAATTAGCTATATATTGTGCCACGACACAGCTTAACAAAAAGACCATTATTGTCGAAATAACACGCTTGTAATCTATTTCGTTTTTATTAACATTCATACAAAGCTTCCTTTCGGGACTTTCTACGAGCAGCCTCAATGAGCTGCTATTAAGTCTATGTTTTCAATATTAGTAATAATTATTAAATTAATGCTTATAATATTAAGAGAAGTAGCAACGTTTTTAGCTGAAACAAAACTTCCTAAATGTCTGTTTCTTGTAACCTTTTTGCTTGTTTTAGTTAGTCTTTAGTATTGCTTAATGCAAAGTAAAACACAGCTCTTACTATAAATATAAATACTTAACCAATTATATTTTAGCACTATTGTTTTTAGAGTGCAAACTTTTTTTTACTTTAAAAGGCAAAATAAAAAGGGACCTTTTTACAGTCCCTTTTGTCTAAAAAAACTCTCTATATTTACTCTTGTGCGGCTGAATTCTGCTCTGCTAAAACCAAGGCAGAGACATCCTTCCTCTTTTTCTTTTCAATATACATCAGCTCGTCGGCACGCCTGATTATGTCCTTAATCTCCATATCAGCCAATTCATCAGACAGCTCCATTATGCCACAGCTGAAGCTGACAGGATAAGGCTTTTCGTAGGCACGCGCAAACAGCTTTTGGATATGCTTAACCTTATTCACGGCCTCTTCATACGGACAATCCTTCAAAATAATGCAGAACTCATCCCCGCCAATACGAGCAAAAACATCCTTGTAGCGTATTTGCTTTTGCACAACCTTAACAAAACGACGCAGATATCTGTCGCCCTCCTCATGACCGAAATGATCATTGACACACTTTAAATTGTCCAGGTCGCAATAACAAAGCACCATCTTCTTTTCGATAGGCAGAAGCTCCTTTAACTTTTCAAAGAAATACAGTCTATTACCTATTCTCGTCAGAGCATCTTTATAAACCTCAATCTCCAGCTCCTGAGCATGCAGCTTTTCTCGCTCAGCCTCCGACTTTAAGAACTGTTCGCGCTCCTCCAGCCTTTCCGTCATTGCATTAAAGGCCTCAGAGAATTCACCTAAAAAAGACACCCGTTGGGAATAATCGCCCTTAGCCACCTGCTTTGCCTGCCAGGTTAAATGCTTTAGGTCGGCATGAATACTTTTTAGGTTTTCGCAAAGAGTATTCTCTTTAGCTGGCAACTCTACCGAAAGATTTCCCTTCGCCAAGGCCTCGGAATAGCTCTTCATCTCGGCTACTGACTTTTCTAAAAACTGCAAGCCTAAGCCCAGCTTTTGAAAGGGCTCGTCTAGGCTATTGATATCTAATTGTTTAACCTCGGCATCATATAAAATACTCCGTAAATATTCAAATAGCAATGCGTTATTCTTGTTATCCATCAGTCTATCCTCTAATCAATCCTCGTGCACCTCTGCACAAAAACGGCAAACCCTGTCACCAGTTGCCCAGCAGGCAACCTCCGCCACCTCATAATTCTTGCCTGAATACACAGAAAGAATACCAGCCAAAAAGCCTTCATCATAGTGGCATACGGTTTCTCCTAGCACTGGCAGCCCTGAACAATCCGCATCCTCTGCTAAGGTAAGGACAATATTACCGCTTGCCTCATCTATTTCCTCAATACGCAAAACACCAATCTTTTGTTCCTGCAGCCTCTGCTGCAATTGACTAATGAATTTGCTGATAGGCTGTTTCATTTCCAGGTAACGCTTCGCAAAATATTCACCAGCCTTACGACCAGCCCTGCGAAAAATTAATTTTTGCTTTTCCTTGCCTAGCATTTCAATGAGCTCTTCCTTCAAAGAAAACTCTAGCAAACGATAGACCAAGACAGGCACCTCGTCTCCTAAATTTTCTCTACCCTTCATATCAAATGCCAAGCATTGTTCTAAACCACATTTTGACTTACTAGACAAGAAAATATTCTCTACCATGACCTCAATCCTTACTTAACACCTCAATAGAAGTGTCTTTTTAAAAATGCTACAATCACCCATTGATATTTTATCATATTATAGATATTTGTCTAGTAAAAAATTCTCAATATTTATATAAACAAAGAATTATTTTAGTTTGCAAGCTTGCCAAGCTCAAAAATACAGCAAAAAAGCTGGCATTGTAGAGCACCGAAGCACACAGCTGTACAAAAAATCTTTTAACCTACAATTCCATGTTCATTCCATCCCTCACTCAATTAAGTTGTAATTATTATGGTATAGAATTATGTTTTTTTCTAGTCTCTCTACAGTTTTACTTGATTAATATCATAAAAAATAGTATAATATTCGGCGAAATGAATAACTGTGATAGAAGCATACGGGAGAAGGTTCATCCTACCGAAGAATTAATGATTTCAGGTGCTATTAAGCAGGACCGTATGTGGACACAACTCTGGAGAGCTCCAGTTGGACGCCGAAGGTGCAAAACCTCAAGGTTAAAATCTCTCAGGCAAAAGGACAGAGTAATTATCTGCTAAAGAAAAGAGGTTTTAACAAATGGATATGCAATTTTTATGCGAGGTTTTGGGTACCGTGGCGTTTTCTATTTCTGGGGCTGTTATCGGAGTAAAGCGGGAAATGGATATTTTTGGTGTTGTTGTTTTAGGCATTGTTACTGCCCTTGGCGGCGGCTTGCTGCGTGATATTATTCTCAACACCTTCACTCCTAGTATGTTCGTGAATACGACCTTCCTTTATATAGCAATCCTTACTTCCCTTTATGTTTTCTTTTTGATGAAGGACAATAAGCGCCTGCTGCCCTTGCTCTCCGAGGAACAGTTTGAGGCTCTACTGAATATCATTGACGCTATTGGCTTGGCCATGTTTACCATTGTAGGAGTTAATACCTCCTTCCTTTATCAGCATGGTCATCTTGCCTGCTTCTCCATCTTCTTGGGCGTGCTAACAGGAGTTGGCGGCGGCGTTATCCGTGACCTTTTCGCGGGAGTTATGCCCCAAATTCTCAGAAAGCACGTCTACGCTAGTGCTTCCCTCATTGGTGCCATAGTCTACTATCACTGCCGAGTGCTCCTGGCCTCTGATTATCCCCTGCTTCTTTGCGCTGCTATTATCATTGCGATTCGCGTTGCAGCCTACCATTATCGTTGGAAGCTGCCAAAAATCCGTTCCGCAGGCAGCTGCAATTAAGCCTGTGTTATCAGCTTCCTTATAATAGAATAGATACCTTAAAATATGCTAAATATTCTTGTCCCAGATGCTCCTTGTCTGGGATTTTTTATTTTCTTGCTTCATAAATTCATATATACATGAAGCTGATTGCCCTTCTGCAGTATTTTCTGTTCTGCAATTAATCTCTATTATTACATATACTTTGACTTAGAAATAATAAAACTCCTAAAGCAGTACCTTGTACATAAAGAGGCTACCTTAGGAGTTTTACTTTTGTAAGATTTATCTACTCAAAGCTCATTAGTGTTTATTCTTCAGGCTCCTGCCAGGCAAAGGGAGGCGTAATATCTCTGCCCATATCCTTCAGCATTTTTCTGTCGCTGCGAATAGTTGCGCAGGCTACAGTGGTCAGCATATCACCCGTAATAGTTGCAGATGCACCAGCCTTGAAGGCCGTCTCACCATCATTAGTCAAGAGGGCACGGCCAGCACCCAGGCGAATGTTAGCTAAAGGGTTAATGTAACGGAAGAAGGCTACAGTACGCAGAATTTCAGGCTCTGTCAGACGCGGTAAATTCTCAAAGGGAGTACCCGGGATAGGCATAAGGCTATTTAAGGGAATAGACTCGACACCAATTTCAGCCAGACTAATAGCCATGTCTAAGCGATCCTCCCAGGTCTCGCCCATGCCGATAATACCGCCAGAGCAGGGACACAAGCCCTCTTCTTTAACCATCTTCAAGGTTTCAATCTTCATATCATAGGTATGAGTGGTACAGATATTGGGGAAGTTACGCTTAGAGGTTTCAATATTATGATGATAGCTGGTAACACCAGCAGCCTTCAAACGACGGATTTGCTCACGGGTGACAAAGCCCATGGAAGCGCACAGTTCAATTTTTAAATCTCTGTGCATAGTTTCATAAGCGTGAATAGCCTTTTCAAAATCGGCTCCGCTTAAGGCTCTGCCGGCAGTTACAATAGAAAATCGATGTACGCCCTCGCTCTCGTTAAGCTTTGCCAAGGCAACAATTTCTTCCTCAGGCAAAAAGTCATAGGCCTCGCAGCTAGTATGATTATGAGCAGATTGAGCACAGAAGCGACAGTTTTCAGAGCAACGACCGCTGCGACCATTGATAATAGAGCACAGGTCAACCTTGTTGCCTACGCCATATTCGCGAATCATGTCAGCACCCTTGCACAGCTCATCCAAATCGCAGGTTAAAAAATAGTTTAAGTCATCCTCTCTAGTGATACGGCGACCAGCAATAATTTCCTTAGCTAGAGTAATAGGATCAACAGTAATAGGCTTCATTTATTTCTCCTCCTAAAAATTAGCTTCTAAAAATTCTATTAATCGGTCCTGCAATATAAGCAGCAGCACAGCATTTTACGATATCCAGGGGTATAAAGGGCAGGGCGCCAGTCATCACAGCCTTGCTCCAACCCATATTGGTTACGAGCTGCAGTTGAACTACACCAAAGGCATAAATACAAGGAACGCCAAACAAACAGCCCCACAGAGCATAGCGCAGGAAATTATATTCCTTTTGTCTTGTATAGGCAAGAACTACTGCCACGACAGCAAAGCCGAAAAGATAACCACCCGTAGGTCCAAAAAGCTTGCCAGGTCCGCCAGAACCACCTGTAAAAACAGGTACACCAGCTAGCCCAATGAGTAAATAGGCCGCCATAGTCATTGCCGCCTGCTTAGCATTCAGCACATAGCCCGTTAAATTTACGATTAGTGTTTGCAGGGCGATAGGCGAAAGCGAAAAGGGCAAGGGAATAATGATGTAGGCCGAGATACAGTTCAACGCCACCATTAAAGCCATCTTCGTCATTTCACGAGTTTTATTATCCATTCTGTTATCCTTCTTTCCTTTTTAGGTTAACTCTAAGGTTATAAAAATAAGGGAAAGCTTCCCATATCGCTAATTATAAAGGATGTTAGGCTTATTGTCAACTAAAAACTTAAGGAGGTTAACCTGTTTTGTTAACCTCCTTCGTTTTTTTGTATAACTAAGCCTAAGCAGCACAATAATTTAAGGCATTTTTGCAGCTACTCGTCTTTGCTAAGCCCCGTACATTTGCAAGAGCCGCCGTTTATCTATTTTGCCGCTCTCATTCTTGGGTAAGCTGTCCAGGAAAACAAACTTCTTGGGCAGCTCATATTCCTCTAAAATACTAGATTTCAATAGCTGTACCAGCTCGCCCTTGCTCATGTGCTTAGCATACAGTGCCTCTGTCGGCTCTAGCACGGCCTCAGCCTTCTCTGCATTGAGAGCCACTCCCTCCTCTTCTACAGCCTCGGTACCTAAAAATGCTACCAGCACATCTGCATCCTCATTATGTATACTCAGAACACACGCCTCTGCTACATGGGGCAATTCTCGCAGCACCATTTCCAACTTCTGGCTAGAAATTTTTCTGCCGTTGACCCCGATAATGTCATCCGTTCGTCCTAAAAAATGCAGATGTCCCTGCTCATCAATATAGCCTCTATCTCGTAAGGAAAAGGGCATAGTCAGACCCTCAACATGAAAATTGTTGTCAATGAAAATCTCCTCATTGTCTACAGTCACCTTTACGCCCTCAAACGGCAGGCCAATGTCTGTCCTGTCCTCACTCATAGAGCTATCCTTGATGTAGGTAATGTAGTTCATCTCACTTGCACCATAATAAAGCGTAATTTCTACCTGAGGAAAAATTTTCTTGAGCTTTTGCGCTTCCTCGATACCCATGCTTTGCGAGCCAGCAATAATGCAGCGAATCTTCTCGTTAGGCTCGCTCACAAACCTTGGCAATAAGAGCAGCTTCGAGGGAATGAGGTAAATAGTATTCACCTGATATTGCTCCATCAGCCTCAGCCATTGCTTAGGTCGAAATCTTTCTGTAACAATCAGAGTAGCCCCTTCAAAAAGCACGCTCATGTAAATATTCATATTGCCTGTGAAGGCCAGGCTGCCCTGACAAAAGATTACCGTGTTTTTATCAATACCAAAAACACGATTTTGCTCAGGGAAAAAATCTGCCCAGCTTCTATAGCTACGCCATAACAGCTTGCTTTTGCCTGTGCTGCCGCTCGTCATAACGCCCATGCAGGCCGCCTGGGGTATTTCTTCTATAGCAAAGCTTTGCTCCTTGCTGGCTTCCGTAGCTATAACGGGCACTGTAGCAGTACCACTATAGGCCAAAAAGCTCACCAGCTGATCCACAATGCGTTCCTCGTGAATAAAATACACCTTTTCCTTAAAGCTTACTTTGTTACGCAGCTCTGTAGCTAAAGACACCAGCTCGCCATAGGTATATTCCTTGCCATCATCTACGATGGCCAGCTTATTTTGCTCCTGCTGCTTTAGCATTTCTAAATAAGTCATTGCTATCATCCTCATCTAGCATTTTTCATCTAGCCTAAATACTCTACTAAGAGAGCCGTGCCCACACCGCCAGCTGCTGCTACGCTAGCACAGCCTAGCCTGCCCTTTCGCTGTCTTAGGTTTCCTCTTAGTGAGAGCTATAATTTCTAATGCTAGTTTTTCTCCTTCTAGCCAAGATATTCTACTAAGAGAGCCGTGCCCACACCGCCAGCTGCTGCTACACTGGCACAGCCTAGCCTGCCCTTTCGCTGTCTCAGGCTTTCTAACAGGTGCAGGGTGATAATGGCCCCGCTAGCACCATAGGGATGTCCATAGGCTAAGGCCCCACCGAACACATTGTATTTAGCTACACTCTTCGTAAAGGTGCGCTCAAAAATTACATCTATCACGGCAAAGGCTTCATTGAGCTCAAAGCCGTCAATGTAGTCCTCCTTGAGCCCATGTCTAGCTAACAGCTTTTCTAAGGCCGTAATAGCCGTCCTTGGGCTTACTAAGGGATTGCCGCCACAGGCAGCGCTCGCAAGCACCTTCGCTTGAGGTTTTAAACCATGCTGCTGTAAATATCTTTCAGAGCAAAGCACAACAAAAGCCGCGCCATCATTTATAAGACAGGCATTAGCAGCAGTCAAAAGCTTGCCCTCAGGCAGCAGCTTAGGCATCCTGTCTATGAGCCTTTGACTCATACGCGGGCGAATCCCCTCATCCTCGCTGGCACCAAATACAGGAGCGATAATATCCTGCAAAAGTCCCTTGGTGCGTGCCTCTGTGGCCAGCCTATGGCTGCGCAGTACCCAAGCATCCAGCTCCGCCTTAGTCACCTGCTCTTCGAAAATAGCCTGCTCAGCTCCCTCCAGCATGACCGTTTCTCTATGCACACCAGGCATAAATTTTGCCACGCTGTACCAGCTATCTCCTGTATAGTCGGGATGATTGGGGTTTAGAGCTCTACGCGGCTGGCAGGAGCTGCTTTCAAAGCCTCCTGCGACAATTACCTCAGCCTCTCCACATTCTATTTTAGCAGCAGCTACAGCAATACTTTCCAAGCCACTGCCACACTGCACATCAATAGTAAAGGCGGGTACACTCTGCTCTACTCCTGCCTCTAAGGCCATGAGGCGGGTAATATTACCACCAGCACCCACTCCGTTGCCAGCAATAATATAGTCCGGCTTGTCAATTTTATATTTATCTAAAACCTGGCACAGCACTGCCGCACCTAGCTTTTCCGCGGGAATATGCCTATATATCCCCTTGCTTAAGCCTATGTAGCTGCGCAGTCCACCGAGCATATATACCTTATCCATTTTGTGCTCCTTACCATATATTGACTTAATTATAACCCTCACAAAGCTTTTCGTCAACCAATAGAAATTTAACGTTAACCTAAAATCCTTTCTGCACAAAAAAGAGCTCTGCAAGGTTTTTCTTACACAGCTCTTAGAATATAAAAACTCTCATGCTTTACTACAGAATAGTACATTGCTTCTACACAAAAAGACTAACAAAAAACCGTGCCTTAATGCAGTATTATTTTACAGCTATAGTACAAGAAGATGAACAAAATACTCATACTCTACTAATGGATAATGTACTTCTACAGTACTAAAATATCAGCAAAACGACCACGCTTAACCATAAGATATTCTCTAGCTACAGCACCATTAGCACATAAACAATGCCGCCTATGATTACTAGACCAGCAAAATTATAATACAAAAACATTCTTAGATACTGACTGGCTAGCCAAGGCTGCTCCTTGGCAAAAAGCTTATAGGAAATAACACTGGCCATGGAAGCAATCAAGGTGCCCAGCCCACCGATATTTACGCCCAGGAGCAAAGCATCTGCTTCCTTAGTCAGGCCAGCCAAAAGCATGGCAGCAGGCACGTTGCTAATAAACTGACTAGCTACTAGAGCCGCTAAATAGGTGCCACTT
>JAEDNJ010000123.1 GCA_016302525.1 Phascolarctobacterium sp.
GCAAGGAAGAAGGTATGCAGATTGGTCGTGCAGAGGGTGAAGCCCGTGGCAAGGAGCTTGGCGAAAAGAATCGCTTACTGCAAGACATCCGTAACCTGATGGAGAGCTTTAATATTCCCGCTGAAAAGGCTATGCAGGCTTTAAAGATTCCTTCCGAAGAGCAAGCAGAGCTGCTGCCGCTCTTGTGAGTAGCTATGAAAGCTTGCTTTGAGTAGCTATTGCCATTTTTGGTAGTGGCTATGAGCGCGGGAAATAGAAAGCTTTATGCGTTTAGGACAATTTTAAAGGGGACTCTACCAAATCGTGTGGTTTAGCTTTAACGCGTCATGTGGTTGAGCTATTACTTAAATGTGTTTTTTCCTTTAAACTGGTGTTGTTAGTGTCTTACATAATATGTGGTTTTAGTAGTCCGGATAGCTTTGGTTATCCGGACATTTTACTTTGTGTCCATCTACCACATACATATTCATATAATATTTTGTAAAAGAATCTGAGAAAGGAAAGTAAGCGTCAAAACAACGCACGGATTCCAAAGCTAAAACATTCATCATATCATGCTGTTAGCATATCAATGACGAAATTATGCCGGAGCAACAGTGTTTTTTCAACAAATCTGTTATGCTAAGGCTGTTAAGCAGACTCAGCAAATAATTATAAGCCTATTTTTGAGAAAAACATCTTGACAATCTTTTCCTTTCAGTATAGAATATATTTAGAAAATGATTATCTATTGAGCAGATTTTAACGCACTTAGCGTTGAGATAAATTTTGTGTTAAGTATTAAAGAAAAGAGGCGAAACAAATGAGAAGTCAGACCACATTTGATTTACAGTATGCTCATCGTTTTTATGGTTTCAAGGGTGAAGCTCAATATCTGCATGGTCACACAGGCGTGTTAACCATCGAGGTTGAGGACACCGTAAATGAAGGTGTTAACATGGTCTTTCCTTGTAACGAGATTCAAAAAACTGCTTGGGCTGTTTTAAAGAATTTCGACCATGCTCTGGTTCTTCGTCAAGACGATCCTCTGCTGCCGGCGATTCTTGATGTTTACGAAAAACAAGGCATTAAGAACGGCCATCCTCAAAACCAAATGAAGGGTGTAGCCTTCTCCAATGAGCTGTGCACTGCTTATCCTGATTGCCGTATCGTTGTAACCAAGGAAACCATGACCGTTGAAGGCATGATTAAGATGGTTTACGAGCTGCTGAAGGACAAGCTGAACATTGCGAAGATTACCTTCACCAGTGGCGTGAATGTTGCTTCCCAGGAATATGAGGTTAAACAAAGTGTTGCTCGTTGCCCGCTCTGCGGTATTGCCCTGAATGAAAATGGCGTATGCCCGAAATGTGGCTACAAGAAGAAATAAGCTAAAATAAAAAGGAGCTGTAGTTTTACAGCTCCTTTTTTATGTAGAAAATGAATCAAAATCTAGCCTAGTATTGCTTCCTGCTTTTCTAATACCAACACAGCAATTTTATTGTGTCAATGTGCTGCTAGCCTTGCTGCAGCATATGCTCAAACTCCTTATATTCTACAGGCTTGCTATAGTAATAGCCCTGAATACAATGACAGTTTAAGGTTTTGAGATAGTCAATCTGCTCCTGCGTTTCCACGCCCTCGGCTATAACGGACATACCCAGCTCATGGGCCAGCTGAATCGTATGCTTAACCATGGCGTTGCCGTGGTCGGTGCCGATGAAGTCAATAATGCTCTTGTCAAGCTTAAGGGTTTCAAAGGGCAGCTCATTAAGTGAAGCCAGCGAGGAATAGCCGCTGCCAAAGTCGTCCATGTGCAGCTTAAAGCCGTGTATAGAAAAGTCCTGGGTCAAGCGGAGAATGTCTTTATTATCCACAGCAGCACTTTCTGTGATTTCTAAAGGCACCAGCTCAGAGCTAACACCGATCTCCTGCATGATAGCAGCGTATCTATTTACGACATTGCGATAGTAAAGGCTGACACGAGAAAGGTTAACAGAGATAGGCACAACCTTTTCTTGAGCGGCTAAGCGCTGCTTTTGTATTTCGCAAACTGTGCGGAAAACATATTCGTCCAGCTGACGAATTAAACCATTCTTCTCAAATAGTGGAATGAATTTAAAGGGCGGCACAAGCTGACCCTCGTCGTTTCGCAAGCGAATAAGGGCTTCTGCACCGACAATGCTATTCGTAAAGCAGTCAAATTTAGGCTGCAACCAAACCTCATAGCGTTTGTCCTGCAGGGCCTGCGGGAAGGCTTTTTCTAGCTCCACCTGCTCTACATAGGCTTGCGTATAGGCTTCGCCGTAGACAGCATAGAAATTGTCTCTTTGGCTAAGAACGCTTTGCTTAGCAATATCAGCCTTGCTTAAGGCAATGTCAATATCATCACCGTGGCTATAGGGCGCTAAGCCGAAGGCTGCTTCAAGATTAGGCAAGTCCTTAGCAGTAGACAACATCAGAAGTTTTTCGTTGATTTTACGCAGCCGACTTTCTACACTTGCAACATCCTTTGCTTCAAGGAAAAGAGCAAAGAAGTCGTTGACAATGTGACCGCCCATGTCATGAGGGCCAAGCTCCTGCATAGCTGTCGTCCAGATATCCTTGAGCAGACCCTCCGCTCGCTCGTTGCCTAAGGTAGAACGGATAATTTCAAAGTCACGCATATCCATGTAGACCATATAGCCTGAGCGTTTTACTTTTGCCAGCTTCTTTTTGAGATAGGCGTAAGTAGGACCCTTGGTAAGAGGTGAAACATAGGCAATCTTTTCTAGCTCCTTGCGGTTTTTGGACTCCTGTAAGCTAATATCGAAGAAGTAATATAGGACACCAATTAGAGCCGCCGCAAAGAGAGCAGCAAAGATATTGTAAATGTAATTGTTAAAGTGGGAGATTTGAGCCTCAATAGAGGCTTTGCTGACAAGCACTGCAACATGCAGGGGCTCGCGTATTCCGTCTAGATAAATAGGGGCAAAGTGCAGATATTGTCCGCCATCTCTATCAAAGTACATGACATTACTACTAGGAGAGTTTTTTAGACGCTGTTGCCACACGCTCAGATTCTTTTGGTCATGGTCAAGTGTTGCATAGTGCAGTAAATCGTTATGCAGAGTGGTAAGATTAGAACTGCTGTTGGCAGCAATGATATCACCATTATTGTTTATAAGAGCGTTACTGCCATATTCTGCAAAAACACCTCGGCTCATAGAGTCTACGAGAATGGAGTTAGGAATAGTTTCAAAGATAACCCCAACAATCTGTCCCTCGTGATTACGCACAGGAGCGCTAATTATATTGACGAGGGGATGTTGCTTATCTAAAACACTGCGGGTGACAGAGGTAATAAAGACCTGCCCCTGCATACTTTTTTGGAAGTATTCACGAAAGCCAAGATTGCCAAAATAACCGTCGGAGCTAAGAGCCTCGCCATTAGGATAGATAAAGCCAATGCGATGATATTTATAAATACCCTTGACGACCTCCTGACGACTGATAAATTCCTGCACAAATTTTGGAGAGGTGTAGACATAGGCAAGCTTATTGGCTGTGGATTCTACTAGGGTCTTATGTTTGTCAATAAGTACAGTGAGTGTTTCTGTGTTTTGCTCTAACACAGAATGTATATTTCGTTGAACTTCGTCGTGGCTATGTTTTCTTATGCTGTCGTTAGCGTGCTGTAGTATGCTCAGTACGCAGCCCAAGAGGACTAACAGTACCAGAGCTCGACGAATAATAGCCTTATAATTTAATAACATTATTCCACCAGCTTAGGTAAAGATTGCGAACACAAAGGGTAGGCTTATTAGCAGCTATAATTACAGCTGCTTAAGCATTTATTGTTTTAAAGACCTATATCCCTAAATAACATTATCGCACAAAACGCATATAAAAACAATAAAGTCCTAGGCGAAATTTAATCGCTTAATTAATACATTTACAAAACTAGTAATTGCAGGTTGCGACAAAGGCTTGCCAGTTAAGCGCAGACCTCAAAGTAAGGCAAAGGTTTTAGAGATATGCTAGAGAAGCTTTGCTTTTTTGCTTTGAAAATGCTATAATGAAATAAATAGATAAAAATAAGGCAGCGAGGCCCTATGAGCAATGTCAGTAAGCCGTTGCTGAGTGTTTTGCTGCGAGAAATGGAGTTTAGAGGGGAAATATGGAAGGGTATCTTGTCAGTTACGAGCCCTTGATGATGGTGGCTCTAGTTATAGCGGGTTTTTTGGCTGCTTTTATTGATTCTACTGTAGGTGGAGGCGGTCTGATTTCTACGCCCTTTCTTTTGAGCATGGGCTTGCCAGTGCCCTACGCCTTGGGGACGAACAAAATTGCTGCTTCGATGGGGGCGGCTATGAGCGTGTTTTCCTTTTGGCAGGCAGGCAAAATTAGCGCCATAGCTTGGAAAATCTGCTGTTTTTCCTTCATTGGCTCTGCTGTTGGAGCCTATGTAGTGTATTTGCTGCCAGCTAAGCTAATGAAGAATATTATCGTCCTCTTGCTGGTGGCTGTAGCTGTGTACACCTATCGCCGTAAGGATTGGGGCGATAACCCTATTTTAAAGGAAATCAACGCCTTTGTTCTGGCAAAGGCAGTGCTTTTGGCTCTGGTGATGGGTTTTTATGATGGTTTTTTTGGACCAGGTACTGGCTCCTTTTTGATTTTTGGCTTTTTATTTTTGGGCTTTGATTTTGTCACCGCGGCGGGCAATGCCAAGGTGCTGAATTTTATGAGCGGCTTAGGCGGCATTTTTTCCTTTGCTATGAGTGGCACGGTTATTTGGAGTTATGGTCTCATTATGGGCGGAGCTATGCTTATAGGCGCCTATTGTGGCTCAAAAATGGCTATCAAAAGGGGAGCTGCCTATGTGCGTCCCTTATACTTAGTCGTGACAACATTGCTGATTGGTAAGCAGCTGTATGAGATTATGTTTAAATAGTAGGCTGGGGCTGTGGGCAAGAGCAGAGCCGGCCGTTTGCTTAAGCAATTTAGAGTGGGCAAAG
>JAEDNJ010000124.1 GCA_016302525.1 Phascolarctobacterium sp.
ATGTAGAATAGTAGGTTGTTCAAGCCACTATGTCTAGAAAGGAATGATGAGTTAATGCCAGCAAAAGTAAATGGAAAACAAATGGATTGCTCCATATGAAATGGGGCTGTAAATATTAAAATGCCTGCACATCCAAGTATAGACGAAAGTAGAACTTATTTTAGGTCGTCTAGCAGCTCCTGTAGAGCTCGCTGCTCTCTTTGCTGCTGCTGTTGCTCCTGCTCCAGCATTTGCGCCTTGATTTGCGCTTCGATTTGGCGCTGCAGCTCACGCTGGGGAGCCGCTGCTTCCCAAGCTTGTTGCTCGGCCAGCTTTTGCCTGCTTTCTTCCCGCTGATACCACCAATCCGTAAAGCGGTGCAAATACTTAAAGATGAAGAACACACCCACAGATAAGATAGCGCTGAGGATAATGCCTGCCTCGTCCATTTCCTTATAATAGAGAGTGTTGAGACCAGCGGCAAAAATCGTTTGCAGCCAGTAGAGACCGTAGAAGCCCAGCCAGATTTGCATAAAGAGGGGAGGCTTGCGATAAACCTTAGGCTGCTCCTTAGCCCACCAGGCGATGTTCACCGCCTGTCGCTCCTGCTGAGCCAGCAGCTCTGCGAGCCAGAGCTCATCATAGGGCTCACCCTTGTCCCACATGAGCTCCTCATAATCAAGGCTGTGCAGGGGGCTGTTCCACCAGCTGTCAGCAATGTACTGCAGGTTGAAGTATTGATAATAAAGCTGGCGTACCTCCTGCCTGCTTAAGGTAAGGCGCTTGCCCCAGGGATTGAGGACAAGGCCAGCTGTATTCGCTGTTGCAGCTAGTCCCAGCAGCGCTGCGGCCTCCTGAGCTACAAGGCTGGTAGCTGTGTCCTGATTCTTCTTGACCTGCTCTAGGCTAGAAAAGAGCACTAAATACTGCTGCTCATCTGTAGTCGTCAAAAGGCGAGGCCGATAATCTTTAAGATTAACGGCCAACAGCAGAGGCTGCCCTGCCGCCATAAACTGGTGCAAAACGGCTTCTGCTGTCAAGAGCTTGATTTCGTTGTCCTGAGTTTCTTGAACTATGGGCATAATGTTCTCTCTTTACAAAGCTTTAATTACGAAGCAGCTCTTCCTTGAGCTGATAGAATTCCCTAGAGAAATAGGGGGAAAGCTGCGCCTCGCGGTGGTCGTAGCCAAAGGAGCGTTTGGTAATGGCCAAAATAGGCGGAGCCTGAATGCGTTTGGCAACCGAGAAGCCAGCAAATAGGCGCCACCAACGCTCTAAATCGGCGATAAAGTCTGCTGGTGTAGGGAAGGAGGCCACGATAATGTCCTTGCTGCAGCCAATTTCTTGAGCAAGCGTGCCTGCCTTATACCAACGCAGAATATCTGCCGGAGTAGTTTTATGCCAGTTCTCGATAAAGGAGCGCAGTAAATAATCGTGGTAGGGATAAATCAAGGGATCGCCGCCCTTGCCTACGGTCTGCGCATCAGAAAGCTCGGCGCTAGGACGAATCGTGAAGATGTCCTCAGGAATAACCTCTCTTTGGAAAATAACCTCATTAAGATACCTGCCGAGAGCATAGACCTGATACTTCCAGATGTCGCCAATCATGGCTAAGGCACCGCAGATATCGCCGTAGAAGGTTGCATAGCCCACAGAGATTTCCGCCTTGTTGGAGTTGCAGGAAAAGGCTCCGCCAAAGGCAGCGCTGGCTGCGGCAATGATACGGGCGCCTCTATCTCTAGCCTGAATATTTTCCTTAATGAGCGTAGAAAGCTCTAGGTTAAAGCTTGCCCCTGTGCTGAAATTAGTGATAGGCGTAGTGCTGAGCTGCTCTACAGTATGCTCGTAGCTTTGGGAAATAGGGATTACCCCGTAATTCGCCCCTAAGCTTTGCGCCAGTCTATAGGCAAGATTTTTTGTTGTATCAGAATTATATTGCGAGGGTAAATTCAAAAGCAGAATGTTCTCTGGGCCCAGAATATCGGCATACATGGCAGCTGTAACAGCAGAGTCAATACCGCCAGAAAGGCCAATAGTCATCCTCTTGATACCACACTGCTTTAAAAAGAGCTCTGTGCCGTAGCGCAGGGATTTATAAACGGATACAGGCTCCTCTAAAAGAGGGGCTACAGGAACAGTAGGAAGAATAGCGCCTGTTACAGTATCAACAGTAAATTCCAGGAAGCATTCAGTATAGATTTCTGCAGAGGTGATGAGCTCGCCGCGACCATTATAGGCCGAGGAATAGCCGTCATAGGTGAAGATGTTCTTGCCATTGTTTTGAATACCTACATTATTGCAATAGACAAGGGGAATCCCTGCCTGCTTAGCCTGAGCGCTAAAAAGACGGTTGCGCTTATGGTTCTTGCCGAGGGTGTAGGGGGAGCAGGAGAGGTTGCAAAGCAGCTGCGCTCCGTGCTCAGTGAGGGTTTGCGGTACATTCAAATAGTAGTTTTCTGTCCAGCCATCCTCACAGAGCATGAGACCGATACGCACCTTTTCACCGCGAATGGTAAGCTCTAAGGGCTGCAGAGCTTCGACTACATCATGTCCTTCCTCGGCGCAGAGCTTAGTCAGGCTATAAAAATGGCGATAGTCGTCAAACTCTCTATAGTTGGGCATACTGGTTTTAATCACATAATCATGGCCCCAGTAGCCGCCCACGATTTTGCCATCCTGAGCTGCAAAGGCGGCGTTATATTTGCGCACACGACCATCCTCGTTCAGCTTGCCGGCCTCACGCACTACGCTGCCGAACATTACGCACAGGCCTTGGCTGGCCTTGATAATTTCTTCATTATAGTATTCACAGTCGTCGAGATAGGTTTCCTGCTCCCAAAGGTCACCAATAAGATAACCTGGCACGCACATTTCCGGCAGCAAAAGAATATCTGCTCCTAGGTAACGAGCCTGTTCAATAGCCTTAAGGATTTTGGGAAAGTTGACATCAGGACGGCCGGGAGTAACCTCCATTTGGCCACACACAATTTTTAGCTTCATATCTATACCTCTCACTTGGGCTTTCTGTTGAAGAAATACCTGGAAAATGCTATAATAATATATATTATAGCAAAGATTGACAATTAATACTACTTTTTACAGGGTGAAAAAGTAAAAATAATCGCAGGGAAATATGCTGTGTACTTTGTATTTCTGTGGCTTTGCTCTTGCTTCACAGACTGACTTGTGGTATGATTAACTGACTATAGCTAGTAGAAAATGCTGGGCTTTGCTCAGCTTTATGATTTAATAGTTGAAAGAAAGTAGGTAAAATTATGGTTTTTGTAAGTACTCGTGGAGATGCTGATTTAGTAACCTCCGCTTATGCTATTAATCGCGGTTTGGCTAATGATGGTGGCTTATTTGTGCCCACTGAGTTTCCTCAATTTACCTTAGAAGAAATCGCTGCTATGAAAAAAATGTCCTATCAGGAGCGAGCTGTTTTTGTCTTAAAGCAATTCCTCACTGATTATACCGAGGAAGAGCTAAGAGACTGCGTAAACAAGGCTTATACAGAGGAAAAATTTGGCAAGAATCCTGTACCTCTGGTACAGGTTGGCAAGAACACGGGTGTTTTAGAGCTTTGGCATGGTCCTACCTCTGCTTTCAAGGATATGGCACTGCAGCTCTTGCCCCATCTTTTGCTGAACGCTAAAAAGAAAACGGGCGAGCTGCACAAGGTTGTTATCTTAGTAGCTACCTCTGGCGATACTGGCAAGGCTGCTTTAGAGGGCTTTGCTGATGTGCCGGGCACAGAAATCATGGTTTTCTATCCGAGCGAGGGTGTCAGCGATATTCAAAAACGCCAGATGACCACCCAGGTAGGAGATAATGTAAAGGTCTTTGGCATTGAGGGCAATTTTGATGATGCTCAAAGAGGCGTTAAGGAAATCTTTAGCAATAAGATTTTAGCAAAATCCTTAGCTGATAAGGGCTTTGTTTTCTCCTCTGCCAACTCTATTAACTGGGGCCGTTTAGTACCGCAAATCGTG
This sequence comes from Phascolarctobacterium sp., assembly GCA_016302525.1. Taxonomy (GTDB): domain Bacteria; phylum Bacillota; class Negativicutes; order Acidaminococcales; family Acidaminococcaceae; genus Phascolarctobacterium_A. The sequence continues at coordinate 3,972 of JAEDNJ010000124.1, forward strand.
TACTATTTTAGCGCCTATGTTGAAGCTCTGGAGGCTAAAAAAATTAAGCTGGGCGAGGCTATAAACTTTGTTGTGCCCACGGGCAACTTTGGTGATATTTTAGCTGGCTATTATGCTAAGCTGATGGGCCTGCCTGTGAACCGTCTCCTGTGCGCTTCTAACAGCAACAATATTTTGACCGACTTTATCAATACCGGTGTTTATGACAAGCGCCGTGAATTCTTTAAGACTGTTTCTCCTTCCATGGATATTCTGGTCTCCAGCAATCTGGAACGCCTGCTCTATCATGTAAGCAATGAGGATGCCTCCAAGGTAGCTGGCTACATGGCTAAGCTCAATTCTGAGGGCATTTATGAGGTAGATAGAGCTGCTCTGGCAAAGATTCGCAGTGAATTCTTTGGTGCCTGGGTAGACGAATTTGAGACCAAGGAAACCATTGGCCGTATTTATAAAGAGCATGGCTATGTTTTAGATACGCATACTGCTGTGGCTTGGCGTGCCTTGGAGAAATATCGTTATCTGCCGGATGATCCCGATACCTATAGCATTGTTCTGTCCACCGCCAGCCCCTTCAAGTTTGCTGACAGCGTGCTCAGCGCTATAGAGGAGCGTGAGGTGAGTGCAGATAACCCCTTCGACCTTCTGCGTGAGCTGAAGGAGAAAACTGGTATGGCTATTCCTAGCCGTATGGCTGCCTTAGAGGATGCTCCTGTCCTGCACAAGTCTGTTGTTGAGGCTAAGAAAATGGAGCTGACTGTAATTGGCAATTTAGGCTAAGCCTTTCAAAATAAAGCTTTTGGAGGCTTAGATAGTGTTAAAACAGCTTATAAAAAGATTAAATAAGAATGCTCCTATTGGCGTGGTTGATTCTGGTGTGGGTGGCCTGACAGTGCTGAAGCATTTGCGGGAAATGATGCCCAAGGAAAACTTTATTTTCATTGGCGACACCGCACGCACCCCCTATGGCACCCG
>JAEDNJ010000125.1 GCA_016302525.1 Phascolarctobacterium sp.
CATTTACCAATAGCTAGAGGCTGAATAAACTAAAAAACCATATTTTTGCTAGTGGTATCCTAATTATAAGCCAATGGTTAGAAGCAAAATGAGCTAAAAAACTATATTTGTTCGCCAATAGTTTGAGTCAAAATAGACTAAACTAGCCAAAACAAGCAAAGAAAAAGGCTGTAGCATAGTAGCTTTGCAAAAGCATTCTATGCAACAGCCTCTTTATTTTTTATAGCTTATGCTTCACGTGGTCCAGAGCCTGGTCAAATAAGCCCAGAACGTGCATATCGTCTAAGGAGTAGATTACCTCCTTGCCTTCCTTGGTAAACTTCACCAGCCCAGCAGAGCGCAGCAGTCTCAGCTGATGGGAAATAGCAGAATGAGTCATCTTCAAGCCCTCGGCAATGCAGGTTACACACATTTCCTCATGGGCGAGCAAGGCTAAAATGCGAATTCGGGTCGGGTCGCTCAAAACCTTGAAGATATCCGCCATGGGCTGAATATACTTTTCCTCCTCCTGCCCGGGTAACGGCAGTCGATTTTGGTGATCATGGTGATGGGGTGTGGTCAATGTCATCTTCTTCTCCTATTATTAACATATAGTTGGTAGCCCTTATTATAAAAATAAATAAACATGGCATAGTAGCAAAAGCCGCCTACAGTAGTTCTGCCAATAAACCAAACGGGGAAAACAAAGGCCGCTATAATTAAAAAGACCAGGCCAAACCAAGCGCTGCCCAGCCCTGTTAGGCCGTTCTTTTTATAAGCTTCCAGCAAATTTACTGTAGCCAGCACACTGTAGCGCGAGGCCGAAGCCCCAAAGCACAGTCCGCTAAAGCCATAGAGCAGATAATTAAGTATCTCACTAAAATCCATATCGGGTATTTTCCTTACTTATATTTAAACATTAATCATATCATCCGCGTATAGCAGACTTAGCATATACAGTTTTTCCTCTAGTACAAAACACAAGCCTAACTGCCTTTATGAAGCAGACAAATCTTCTGCTAGAAGCAAATAGTACATACTATACAGTTATTTTCGACATTAATTATATCATTATGAGGAAAAAAATGGTATAATTAAAATTAAGTTAGCATACACAATCTCTATTTTGTGTGTCACATATTTCTTAATAATTATCAGATGCTTATTATCTCTGCAGTTAGAGAGACTAAGGCCACATACATCCTACTTGTGTAAATTTGTATTTACTTAATTTTAACACTAAGGATCACAATGGGTTATTTTATTTAGTTTTGCACTTTATGTAGCTTCATTTTACAACGAAGCAAATTTATATTTTTTGAGGTGTCACTATGCGATTATTAGATGGTGTAAAGGTTGTTGATTTTTCCAAATGGCTGCCCGGTCAGTATTGCGGTATGCTGCTGGGCGATTACGGTGCAGATATTATTAAGGTTGAGGACCTCGCTGGCGACAGCACCAGGCGCTTCTTCCCTGAAAAAGAGCCGGGCATGAGCTATTGGCATCTTATGCTCAACCGCAATAAAAGAGATATTAGCCTTGATATAAAAACCGCGGGCGGACGCGAGGTGCTGCAAAAGCTGCTTGCTGAGGCAGATGTTTTTCTGGAGGGCTTTCGTCCCGGCTATTTGGCACGCTACGGACTCGACTATGAGACTATTCATAAGCTTAATCCCCGTTTAATTTATTGCTCTATTACGGGCTTTGGGCAAAAATCTCATAAGCCTGCTCACGACCTTAATGTCATTGGTCTGGCTGGGCTTAACTCCTTAGACGGTACGGGTAACGCCTGCGTTTCTGAAATACAGGTTTCTGCCCTCGGCAGCAGTCTTAATGCTCTCAGTGCCATCTCTATGGCCCTCTTTGCGCGCGAAAGGACAGGACAAGGCCAATACCTTGATGTTAACCTCTATGCAACGGCCCTGAGCCTGCAGGCTACGGGTATCAGCAGTCTGTGGGGCTGTCAGGAGACAGGCACGCAGCCCTTCGGTCGCATTGCTCATTACTATAATATTTATCAGACTAAGGATGGGCGCTATCTCACCGTTGGCACCATTGAGCCTAAGTTCTGGCAGCGCTTTTGCTCGCTGATTGACTGCCCTGAGCTTGCTCCCAGACAATATGATTTTGCGCACGAGCAAGAGCTGATTGACAAAATCACGGCTGCTATTGCTGCCAAAACGCTGGCTGAATGGCTGGAGCTTATTGGTGGCGAGGAATTTTGCGTCACCCCTGTCTGCTCTTTAGAAGAAGCCCTGGCAACAGAGCTTACCGCTCAGGAGAAAATGCTGCAAACCGTGGACAGCGATTTAGGTGCCATCCGCTACATGGGCAGCCCTGTGCGCTTTAGCGAGGCTCAGTGGGAAATTCGCCGCAGAGCGCCTCGCTTAGGTGAACACAATGCTGCCATCCTGCAAGAGTTGGGTTATAGTCAGGAGGCTATTGCTCAGCTAGAAAGGGAAGGAGCAATTCTAGAGGTAAAATAATGAAGATAATCTATAAACTGGTCCTAATCATGCTGCTTTTGGGCAGCTGTGCCAGTACAGAAGCAGGTCTTATCAGCAGGGAGCAGGAAATTGATATGGGTAAGGCCTCTGCTCGGCATTTAGAGGCACGCTATGGGCTTTCGCAGGACTATGAGCTGCAGGAAAGAGTGGAGCGGGTAGGTCAACGCTTAGCCGCAGTCTGCGAGCGCAAGGATTTGGAGTATAGCTTTAAGGTACTTAATTCCAATGAAATCAATGCACTAGCCTGTCCCGGCGGCTTCATCTATGTCTATAAGGGGCTTTTGGACTATATGCCCTCGGATACGGAGCTAGCTGGCGTGCTGAGCCACGAAATTACGCATATTGTCGAAAAGCACACTGTCCACAGTATCGAAAAGCAAATGCTGGGTAATGTTTTGCTTATCGGCGCTGCTATCGCTGCTGGCGGTGACGGGATGGCCCTTTTACAGACCGTACAGGCGGCCCTCTATTCTGGTTTTAGCAGAACGGACGAGCGTGGGGCCGACAAAGGCGGGCTTAGCCTCTGCTTAGAGGCGGGCTACAACCCCTACAGCGTCCTCATTACCATGCAAAAGCTGGATGATTACAGTAAAGCTAAGGGTTATGTGGATAATTATGGAGTTTTCTCTAGCCACCCTGAGCCAGAGGCCAGGGCTAAGCTGCTGGCTAAGCAACTAGCTAAGCTTAATATCCAGCCCACCGTGAGCCTTGTAAATGACAATCAGGCTACCATAAAGGAGGAGGACTGGTCCTTTAGCATTAACCAGAGTATTGGCGCCACTAAGGCTAGATATAGGGCCTATATGCTGGCAGGCTCTCTATGGACAGTGCGCCAAAAAGGAACGATTAATCCCCATCATTTTGTGGTCTATGATAACGGCAGCACAGCTGATATTTATTACGAGGATATTCAGCTGCACACCATTTATGCTCAGGATGTACTGGCAAACTCTACCCTGAGTGCCTATGCCGCAGCCTGCGCGGAAAGCTTTAAGACCTGGGCCGCAATAGCCAATAAAAAATACTCTAAATAAAACAAACCCCGCTATCTCTAAGGATAACGGGGTCTTTTTTATTAGAACATCTTCATGGGATTAATTTGCTTGCCGTTTTCACGAACTTCAAAATGCAGATGTGGACCAGTGCTATAGCCAGTGCTGCCTACACGACCAATGAACTCACCCTTCTCTACATACTGCCCAGGACGAACACCGATAGTGCTTAAATGTCCATAGGCTGTTTGATAACCATAGCCGTGGTCAATGCGTATAAATTTGCCATAGCCAAAGAACCATTCTGCCTGTCTTACATAGCCAGCACCTGCCGCATAAACAGGAGTGCCCCAAGGAGCGCCAACATCAATGCCAGGATGATTTTCTCTGCCGCCTACAATAGGGTCCCTACGACCGCCAAAACGAGAGGTAATTACACCTCCAGCCAAAGGCCAGTGGTTTGGAGCAGCATCCTTGCGCATATTCTCTTCCTTAAGCACGGCAACCAGTCTTTGCAAATCCTTAGTTTGCGCCTGGATAGTAGCCTGCAGGTTTTTATTTTGCGCCATGGTTACATCTATGCGGGTCATGAGCTTAGTCATATCCCCAGGACCACCCTTGCCGCCATACTGCGCAGGGTCGAGAGCCTTCTTGGGCACATGCATGCCAGACTTAGCCATTTGCTGACGCAACTGTTCCTCCACCTTAGAGAGAGCAGCCATATCCTCCTGCACCTTGGTAGTGAGCTTATTCAGCTCATCCAGCTTCTTTTCCTGAGCTGCTTTCGTAGCTCGATATTCTGCCAGCTCCTGCTGTACAGAATTATACTCACTAACCTTGTAGTGCATAAAGCCCACAGCCAAAACACCAGCTAAAGCCACGCCGCCAACACCATAGGTCAGCTTACGCAGAAAGCTAGTATCAAAGCTTTTGTGCGCTTCATTCTTGCCATCGTCAGAAACTACATGGAAGATATAAGTCTTTTCTTCCTGCCACAGCTCTTGCAGCTTGTGTACACCATCACGCCAAGCAAATTTATGTAAATCCATGCGAACTCCTTCCTCTAATCAGCTAACTGTTGGAAATACTGTGCCCTGCACCGCTATCTAAAACTGTTCTTGAAATGACCAGTAATGCCAGTAGGAAAGCCACCCTACCACGAAAAGTGCAAAAAATAAAATGCCTCCCCCTTCGTAGCCGTCGCAATCATTGCAGCTATTACAGCTATTACAGCAAGTCTTGTGCCACTCAGAAGAAACACAACATTACTAGAATCATTTCCTATGTATTGATAGTTTATCACAAAGTTTGATATTATGCAAGAAAAAAATAAGCTCCCACTTAAAAATCAAGAACAGGAGTTACTATTGTTATTTTTTAGAGAAACGAGTATACTATAGTTATGTCCCCAACAACTAAGCACAGCCCTTTGATGATAATTATGCT
>JAEDNJ010000126.1 GCA_016302525.1 Phascolarctobacterium sp.
AGCCAGTGCCTCTGCTATTCGCAAGGCCTTTAAAGAAGGCTCCACCTGGGAGTTAGCCCTACCCTATACCATCTGTGAGCTACTTAAGGAAGAAGCTGCTTCTCTTGGTTATGACGAAAAGCTACTATGGCAACTACTAAAGTACCGGCTTTATACCAGTACAGCCGGGGAAATAGCTGCTGTGACTGAATGTAGTGAAGGTCTGGAAAATCTTCTGCTTGCAGCCGCTAAAGCTGCCAGCCTCAGTGAAGCCTTAGCCTTATGCAGTCAAAAGCGCTATCCTACAAGCCGCATAAGAAGGCTTTTCCTGCAGCTCCTATTGAATAAGCCTCGCTCTTATTATGAGCAAGCAGGCCCAGCCTATCTAAGGGTCTTAGCCTTTAACAATACTGGTCGCAGACTGCTAAATAATATGAAGGAAACTGCTTCTCTGCCTGTAATAACCAAGCTAGGAAAAAATCCTGTCGAGGGACAAAGTAGTGCCTTTGTCCAACAGTTGGAGCTAGACCTGACTGCCAGCAACCTAGTAGCTTTATTACGACCTGAGCAGCAAAGGAGTGCCAGCGACTTTTTACAATCTCCATATTACGCTCACAATCTCTAGAATCCACTATAGACACAAAAAAGCCTGTACAACAACGCACAGGCTTTATTTTTTTTGCAACTCCTATTCTTCTTCAGGACGAGCTTCGAAGGATGCTGTAGGACTTGTAATATTACGCATTTCAGAGGCAATACTAGAGCGGTTGTTGTTGCAGCCCTCTAAAGCACTGCTCAAGGTGCTGCTGATATAAGCCAGCATTTCATCGGAGTATTCCAAAGCATCCTTCTTAACGTGTAGGGCATATTCGTCAGCCTCGCCTTGAATTTGCTTTTGATAGCTAAGGGCATCCAGCTTAACTCTTTCGGCCTCTTCCCTTGCTTCTCTCACAATTTCCTGCTCCTGTACCATGCGTTCAGCCTCTGCACGGGCAGAACCAAGAATATTTTCAGCCTGATTCTTAGCATTTTGAATAATATTCTCAGCATCAGCGTAAGCCTTATTAACTATTTTCTTTTGTTCTTCCAGAATGTCATTAGCAATTTTTACTTCTTTAGGAATAGCTTCACGCAAATCATCTAAAATGCTGCTTAAATCGCTCTCATCAATCATCAAACGATCGGTGAAGGGCACGCGCTTAGCTTCTGCCATTAAATTATATGCTTCCTCAAAAATTCTTTCCAGCTCCATGCCGTATTTGTTAGCATCACTCATTGTACCTTCTCCATTCCATCCTCAAATTTCTTAAAAGCGTGCTCTCTTACATGCTTTTCAACACACTCTGGCACTAAATCGCTCAGCTTGCCACCAAATGTGGCCAACTCGCGAACACCAGAAGAACTAATAAAAGAATACTCCGCATTAGTCATAATAAACACAGTCTCTATGCTTTGATCTATTTTCTTCATCAGCAGTGCTCTTTGGAATTCGTATTCAAAATCTGTAAAAGCACGCAAGCCTCTAACAATAAAGGGAGCCTCCTCCTGACGACAAAACTCGTTTAACAAGCCAGAAAAGCCTGTTACGCGTACATTGGGAATATGGGCGGTTGCCTCACGCAGCATTTCCACGCGTTCCTCCATAGAAAAAGCGGCCTTATCCTTACCCGGATTATGGAACACGCTAATAATGAGCTCGTCGAACATAGCACTAGCTCTTTCAAAAATATCGATATGACCCTTGGTAACAGGATCAAAACTACCTGGACAAACGGCTCTACGCATTGCCAGACCTCCTAATATATACAGTAGCGTTTTTTAGACACACTACACCAAATTTATTATTAATACTGCTTTATTTCGACACAAATCGAAAATATCCTTTTTTTATTTTGAAGAATAGTAGAGAAAATCTATAAAAGTTTCTCCGTATTTTTGTTCACGCACATTTTCGAGACACGCTGGCAGCTCTGGCAACGCATTATGCGCAGAACGCTCCACTATGAGATAGCCTCCCTCTTTAAGAAAAGGGTGCTCAGGAAAGAGGGCAATAATCTGCTCAATCCAGCCCTTGTTATAGGGAGGGTCACAAAAGGCAAAATCAAAGCGTTCTCCTGCACCAGCAAGGCGCAAGGCTACTGTAACAGCATTTCCCTTGATAACCCTGCAAGCCTCTTGGGCACGACATTTATTAATATTGCTGGTCACTAAACGCAGCGACTCCTTGCTTTCATCTATAAAGGTTATAGCTTCGGCACCACGGCTCCAGCTCTCCAAGCCTAAATTGCCTGTTCCGGCAAAAAGGTCCAACACCTTGGCACCAACAATTTTGCTGCCAATTATATTAAAAAGGGATTCCTTTACTCTGTCTGCAGTGGGCCTTACATCCATATTCTTAGGCACTGTTAACTGCAGTCCGCGTGCCCTTCCTGTAATGATACGCATATTGATTAATTACCTTTCCCAGCTAAGAACTCTTGTATTTCAGACAGCCTAGCCTCAGCAGTGGCCCTGCCTATTTTATATACACGCCAAATTTCCTCAGGATTGTGTTCTATGGCCTTTATTCTCAAAGGCTGTGGTGGTCTTAGCACCAGCATTTTGCCAGCCTGCTCCTGCTGCCGTATATAAGCAGTGGTTTCATTATACACATGGTGACGCTTGGCAACAGCTTCTAGCAAATGCGGATATTTTCTTAGAACGAGCTTCATCAGCCACAGTAGCGGATTCTTCTTTTTCACAAAGCTCAGGGGCTGCGTAAGAATTACTACATTGCGGTCATAGCCCAAGCTCTCAAAATATTTAATAGGAATAGAATCAGCAATGCCTCCATCCAGCAGCTCATAGCCATCTATTTTTTGAATATTGCTTACTAAAGGCATGGAAGCAGAGGCCAGTATCCAATGAATATCCTTGTCAGAGGCAGTCTCTAGGCGTTGATACACTGGCTTGCCAGTGTTCACATCTGTGGCCACGACAATAAACTCCATGAGATTTTTGGCAAAAGTCTCTCTATCAAAAACACACAGCTCGTTAGGAATTTTATCATAACTATAATCGGCACCATAGAGATCTCCTGTTTCCCACCAGGATCTCCAGCTGCAAAAGCGCCAATCATTACAGTATTTAGGGACATAGTTCATAACACGACCAATCTGCCTCGATTTATAGTTGCAGCCAAAGGCAGCACCAGCAGAAACGCCAATGGCGCCATCAAACTCTATGCCATTTTCCATAAGGACATCATTAACGCCCGCGGTAAATATGCCTCGCATAGCTCCGCCTTCCATAACAAGACCCGTTTTCACCATTTCACCAGCTTCAATAGAAATTACGCGCTAAATTATAACATTTATCGCCCTTGTTTTCCAGCAGAAAAAATTTATTTTCATCTAAAAGCAAAGACAGCATCAGAAAAACCTAACGCTGTCTCTGCTTTATTTAAGCATAAAAACTATTTTGAAATTAGAAGGAGCTTTAATTTAGCCAAACTCCTCGCCCAGCTTATTTATCTTAAAGCCTTTTATTTAGCACTGCTCAAGAAAGCAGCGAAGGCCTTATAGGTATAATATACATCCAGCTTAGAAGCCAGCTCAAAGGGAGAATGCATACAGAGAATGGGTACACCCAGATCTACTACATCCACATCCATAGAGGCAACATACAGAGCAACGGTACCACCGCCGCCTTCATCCACTGCACCCAGCTCGCCAATCTGCCAATAAACCTTGGCCTCGTCCATTATGCTGATAATCTTAGCCATAGTTTCAGCGCTAGCATCATTGGAGCCAGACTTGCCACGCGCACCAGTGTATTTCGTCAGCACCGGTCCCTTGTTAACAAAGCAGCTATTGCGTTCTTCATAAACAGAGGCAAAGGTTGGGTCGTAGGCACCATTAACATCAGAGGACAGAGCAGTGGTATTGCGCAGCACCTTGCGGATATTGCCACCCTGAGCCGCAACCAAATCTTCTATATAATGAAGCACAAAATCAGAGCTAAGGCCAGTATTGCCGTAGGAGCCGATTTCTTCCTTATCTGCCAAAACTGTCACAGTAGTATAATAAGGAGCCTTGGTATCAATCTCTGCTGTTAAAGCAGTGTAGGCGCAAACCTTGTCATCCTGACCATAGGCACCAATAAGACTTCTATCAAAGCCGATATCCATGGCCTTGGTTGCAGGCACAAACTCAATTTCTGCACGCATGAAGTCATGCTCGGTAACACCATACATTTCATTCAGGATAGCTAGGGTATTCAGCTTTACTGCATCTTTAATACTCTCCTCCTCTTCATCAACGAAGGGAAGGCTACCAATGACGATATTCAGCTCCTCGCCCTTAATACCTTCACTGAGTTTACGCTCATTTTGCTTAGCTCCTAAATGGGGCAGCAAATCTGTTACGCAGAAAACAGGATCGCCTTCCTTTTCACCAACGCAAACCTTAACCAGCTCACCATTCTTTTTTACAATGACACCATGCATAGCTAGGGGAATTGTTACCCATTGATATTTACGAATACCACCATAATAATGGGTCTTGAAAAAGGCCATTTCATGGTTCTCGTACACAGGATTGGGTTTGAGGTCTAAACGCGGAGAATCAATGTGAGCTACATTTAAGCGCACACCAGCCTCTAGGGGAGCAGTGCCGATAGTGGACATAGCCAGAGCCTTATCGCGGTTTACATAATAAAGCTTGTCACCTGGCTTATAAACCTTGCCCTCAACCAAGGGCTCATAGCCAGCCTCCTTTAACAGCTCTACAGCCAGAGCAGTAAACTCGCGCTCTGTTTTACCATTATTCAAAAAGTTCTTATAGCCTTCACAATAAGCATAGGCTGCTTCCTTTTGCTCTGCGGCAGCTTTGCCGATATGCGGAAACTCCCAGCTTAAGCTTTTTTGTAATTCTTTAGCCTT
>JAEDNJ010000127.1 GCA_016302525.1 Phascolarctobacterium sp.
CTGTTTTGCTAGAAATGCTGGCAGAGCTTGTGAAATAGGGTAATTCAATTTGCAATCAAGGGTCCACTGTAAAGATGCTTTTGCAGTGGACTCTTTTGAATATCCGCAATGTATACTTTTCTAAAGAATTGCCAACACTATAAAAAAATGCTATAATATCATAAAGAATTGTAAATATAGTGGGGCAAGGCCCTGAAAATGGTTTAGAGACCGAAAATATTATAGTAGGATTGGAGGGTAGGGGCTTCCTGCCCGGGTGAAGACAAATGACAGAAGAAATCAAAGAGCTTTCGCAAGAAGAAAAAGAACAGATGCTTGATTATCTGTGCCACCGTGGCCAGTTTCTCAATCAGATAGAGGTTTTTGACAATTTATGGGACGAGCTGATGGTGCAGCCCTTTCAGGTGAGCTGGCTGCGCCTGCTGCGCATTAATATTCGTCGCTTGCGTTCGGCGGTGATGCTGGTTGAGCCTCTTTTGCCTCCGCAGGGGCAGGAGTGGCTGCAGTTTTTGAAAAATACAGCTGCTGAGCTGGGCAACATTCGTGAATATGATGTAGCTATCAAGGGTTGCGAAAAATATGAAGCAATTATGGAAAATGATGACACTGCCGAGGATTTTTCTATACTTATGGGGATGAATGTTCCCAGACAATTAAATAGCCTCAAACAGCTGGTGCAGCAAAGAAGAGATGTACAATGTCAGCTGTGGCTGGAGCGGGCCAAGGTTGGCTGGATTTCTGAGGGGCTGGATGACTTTATGTATCTTTTGGAGCGTGAGCACCATGTGAGCGAGGCCAATGTTATGAAGGCGAAGGTTTTCTTTAATGCCCGACTGAAAAACTGGGGCCAAAAGATGTGTGAAAAGCTGACGGCTGTAACCTCTGCTTCTCCTATGAACGATATTCATAAGCTGCGCATTAAGATTAAGCGCTATCGCTACAGTTATGATGTTTTTATGCGCTACTCTGTAGATATGGAGCTTTTGGAAAGTCTAAAAGCAATGCAGGACCTGCTGGGTTATATCCGTGACCGTGAAAGAAATATAACTGTTATGGGAAGGCTCGTTGCTACTAAGTCCGATACAAGACTGCAGCAGGAGTTTGCCTGCTATAAGGTCTGGAGTGAAAAGGAAATCAACAAAAAGCTGCGGGGCTTTGATGCTTTACGCCTAGAAGTTATTGAGCAGATTCAGCTCAATCTTGACAAAGCAGATTTTAGTCATTAAGGAGCGGTGCATGGATTCTCAGGCTTATCTTGATTTGTTAAGGTCTAGGCTGCAGCGCTACTACGACTTTAAAGAGCTGGATAGCTCGCTGTGCTTTGATCTGTGTGCAGAGCTGAATGTTTCTGATGAGGGTTATTTTTTGGTGCCGGCCTTAAAAACCTTTAGTGCTTCTCATAATGAGTTTCTTTATGCAGTGGTGGTTAAAGAGCCGCTGACAGAGGACTTTATGAAGCCCTATCTGGATTTTGTAGAGCTGGCCATGAAAAACATGAAGCCCAAGGAAGACCATATGAGCAGTATCTATTCTGTGGTCTTTATTTGTGAGTGCTCTCCTGAGCCTGTTCTTGTGGAAAAATATGCCAAATACAAATTCCACAAGGATTATATGTTTACGCTAAGGGGCTGGTCTGACCTGGCCCTGTATCTTGTGGATGTGCCGCAAGGGGAGCTTAGCTTCAATAAGGCGGCCAAGAAGAATGCAGCTTATTTTAAAATTAGTTGATGTGCTACAAGAAAAGACAAATGTTATAAAAATATAGCATTGCATTTGCGAGATTATAAATCATTATACATTTACTGTTTCTGCTAGTGTTAAATTAATCGTTTTGTTACAAATTCTTCTTGACTTTAGTTTTAAATATGATATACTTAAAGCGTTCTCTCAATGATGCGAGAACGCTATTTTTTATGCTCTCTTTTATTATCTGTTAACGCAATTATTTGGAGAGCTTTAGTTTTTTATTTTTGCTTTTTTAAGCAAGGGAAAGGAAGTATTTATCATGAGTGGCTTTATGCTATTAGTAGGCGCAATGGCAATTCTCTTTGTTGCTTACGTAACCTATGGTGCCTGGCTGGCAAAGCAATGGGGCATCGATCCGAGCAGACAAACTCCTGCTCACAAGCTTCGTGATGATGTAGACTATATGCCTACTCCGCCCGCAGTTCTGATGGGCCATCACTTCTCCTCTATCGCAGGCGCTGGTCCTATCGTTGGACCTATCTCCGCTGCAGTATTTGGTTGGGTTCCCGTTATGCTGTGGGTACTGATTGGCTGTACATTCTTCGGCGGCACCCACGACTTTGGCGCATTAGTTGCTTCTATTCGTCATGATGGCAAAACCATCGGCCAAATCATTGACGCAACCTTAGGCAAACGCGGCAAGTTATTATTCTCTATCTTTGCTTATGTAACTCTGATTGTTGTAGTTGCTGCTTTCGCAAATATCGTTGCTGGCACCTTCGTTGCTAGCCCTGCTTCTGCAACTGCATCCCTGTTATTCATTGTTCTGGCTATCGCTTTTGGTCTGTGCGTATATCGCGGCGGCGTTAACCTGAAGCTTGGTACTGCTGTAGGCGTTGTACTGCTGGTAGCTGCTATTGCTGCTGGCAATATGTTCCCTCTGGTACTGTCTAAAGCAACCTGGATTTACATTCTGATGGCTTACATCTTCATTGCTTCTATCGCTCCGGTATGGATTCTGCTGCAACCGCGTGACTACCTGAACTCCTTCCTGCTGTATGCTTGCATCGCTTTTGCTCTGGTAGGTATCGCTATTTATCAACCCAGCATCCAGCTGCCGGCTGTAACCTCCTTCGATCCTTCTCCGAAGGGCAATAACCCCATGTTCCCCATGCTGTTCGTTACTGTTGCCTGCGGTGCTATCTCTGGTTTCCACTCTCTGGTTTCCTCCGGTACTACCTCCAAGCAATTAGACAACGAAAAGAGTGCGCAGCTGGTTGGCTACGGCTCCATGCTGTTAGAAGGCGTGCTGGCTACTGTAGCTGTTGTAGCTGTAGGCTATCTGGGCGCTGATAAGTTCGCTGCTCTGATGAAGGCTGGCGGTCCTGTTAATGTATTTGCTGACGGCGTTGGCACCTTCATGACTAAGCTGGGCTTTGAATTTGGCGTTGCTAAATCCTTCGTTGCTCTGACTATTTCTGCTTTCGCTATGACTACTCTGGATACTGCTACCCGTCTGGGCCGCTTCATTTTCCAAGAGCTGTTCTCCTCTGTAGACGAGAAGACTGGCGAGGTTAAGGGCTCCTTCCTGTCTAATCCTTATGTTGCAACTGCTATTACCGTAGGTCTGTCCTGGTATATGTCCTCTGGCTCTTACCTGGCAATTTGGCCTGTATTCGGTGCTGCTAACCAATTACTGGCTGCACTGTCTCTGTTGGCTATCGGCGTATGGCTGAAGGGCGAAAACAAGTGCAACCTGATGGTTGTTCTGCCGATGTGCTTCATGTTTGCTGTTTGCTTCGTAGCTCTGGGCTCCATTATTGTGGGCAGTGCTAAGGTTATTACCACCATCCTGAGCGGTGTACTGTTTGTTCTGGCTCTGGCTCTGGTTGCTGAAGCTCGTAAGCATTTGTTCTAAGCTTATCAATAATTATACCGTGCTCTTTTGGGGGCACGGTATTTTTATTTTTGTATACAGAAATTACTGTTGAAATATTTTCCTAATTAGAGTAAAATATGTACAGGATTATTAAATTATGCACTTTAAGGAGGCACAACAATGGCTGTATTAGCAGAAGCAACATTTCCAAGTGTTATTCATAATACCGAAGTATCTGAGGAAATTGTAAAATGGGGTAACAAAAATGGTTTCCCTGTCAAGAAGGCAAAGCTGTATAATAAAATGGATGGCTATGTAGGCTTTTCTCCTGATGGTTACTACATTATTGCCACTCGTTTACCGCCGATTCCCGGTGGCTGGAAGGTTGTTGTTAACAGCTACGAGGCAGAGGAGCGTTATATTCCTTTGAATGTTAAGCCTAATTCTACCGAGGTTAATCGTTTCATTCTGAAGATGATGGAGCAATATGAGTTAGAAGGCTTAAAGATGGACTTGAGCGATACTCCATACGAATCCTATGGCACCTGGCTGCTGGATTTGAAGGTTTCTGGTCACCCTGTTATCATCAATGCTTTTGAGGATTTTATTGAAAATATGCGTTAAAAAATGAAGAGCTATCCATCGAGATAGCTCTTTTTTCGAATGAGGAAGCATTATGAGCAATAAGCTGGATACGACAGCTGCTATCAAAGAGGCGCGTCGCTGCCTGGACTGCAGTGAGCCTACCTGTCAAAGTGGCTGTCCTTTACGAATTAAAATTGCTGATTTTATTAAATGTGTGGGCAAGGGAAACTTTGGCGAGGCCTATGATGTTATTTCTGAGAATAATAATTTGCCGGCAATCTGTGCGCGCGTTTGTCCGGCTGAGCGCCAATGTGAGGCTATGTGTGGACTGAACAAGACGGAGGGTTCTGTACATATTGCCGACTTAGAGGGCTTTATTGCTGATTTTGCCCATGATAATGACATAAAATCGCTTTTCCCTGTTGAGCAGAAGCGTGGCAGAGTAGCCATTATCGGCTCTGGACCAGCAGGCTTAGCTGCGGCTGGCGACCTGATTAAGCAACAGTTTGCCGTGACAATTTTTGAAGCGCAGGCAGAGCCCGGCGGTGTGCTGCTCTTTGGTATTCCTGATTATCGCTTGCCCAAGGCTGTAGTTCGTCGAGAGATCAACGAGCTGCAAAACTGCGGTGTAGAGATTAAGGTAGAAAAGAGAGCAGGCATCGACTTTACTATTGATGATTTGTTTAATGAGGGCTATGATGCGATTTTTATGGGAGTGGGCACAGCCCTGCC
>JAEDNJ010000004.1 GCA_016302525.1 Phascolarctobacterium sp.
AGGGTGCAGATGAAGCGGGATTTTTCTATGATGATTTCCTTTTGATAATCGCGCTTAATCGTAAACAATTACTTCCTCCTTGGCTAGAGCTTGGCGTAGGCAGTACCCTGCAGGCGACAGGTGAGCTGAAAAAGCTCGTCCAAATCGCTCAAAAAGGCATCTATGAGGCAGGGCTCAAAGTCTGTGCCCCTGCCCTTTCGCATGATTTCCACAGCCTTCTTAAAGCCATAGCTATCCTTATAGGAACGCTTGCTTGTGATGGCATCATAAACATCTGCTATAGCCATGATACGGGCCGCCAGGGGGATGGACTGTCCTGTCCTGCCTGTAGGATAGCCCCTGCCGTTCCAGCGCTCATGGTGGAAATTCGCCAAATTATAGGCCATATCAACAAAGTCCTTTTCTTCAAGCTCGGACATATTGGCGCGAATGAGCTCACCGCCAGCAGCAGCGTGCCTTTGCATAATGGCTCGTTCCTCGTCTGTATAGATGCCTGGCTTTTGCAAAACATAGTCGGGGATATAGAGCTTGCCGATGTCGTGCATGGGGGCGGCCTCCTGCAGCAGGCTGATAAATTGCGGTGTCAGCTCCTTCGTATACAGCTCAAACTTGCGCATTTTTTGCATGACATAGACAGCATATTCCTTAGTGCGCAGAATATGCTCACCTGTAGTACCGTCACGACCCTCAATAATATTGGCAATGGCGGTGATAATGCCAGATTGCAGCTCTATCAGCCTATTCTCTAGGAATTTGCGCGAGGCGCTTATTTCCAGAGCGTGCTTGATACGGCTGCTTAAAACTGTACCCACAAAGGGCTTGGTGACATAGTCCATGCCCCCTGCCTGAAAGCATTTTTCTTCTGTAGCAGAGGAACGGTCTGCCGTTAAAAAGATGACGGGGATAGAGCGCCATTCTGGCTTCGACTGCAAAATGTGCATGAGCTCAAAGCCATCCGGCTGCGGCATGATGATGTCCAAAAGAATTAAATCAGGCTCGTTGTTTTCTAAATAGCGCAGCAGGGTTTTGCCTGAATTCATGGCGATAACCTTATATTCATGCTGTAGATATTTTTTAGCAGTCAGTAGATTGACGGGGTCGTCATCTACGACAATAATTGTGTGTTGCATAAGTATTCTATCCTTTTTCTATGCTAGAAGCTTATTTCCTAGAGCTGCCTTGCTGCCTCAAAGGACGAGAAGGGTAAAGGTTTTGTTGTGGAAAAGGTTATAGCTTCTGCCGCTAGGGGTTTGTGTGGGGCAGATTTCACCAAAGGAATACATACCGCACAGAGACACACCCTCTGGCAGCATTTCCTGACACATATTGCCCTCGGCTTCGGGCTCCGTAGCCAGATTCAGGAAGCGGCCAGCACACGAGGTGCAGAGGATAGTAGTATATTTATAGTCAGGGTTAGCAGCGATTTGCTTGATTACATCCTCAAAGGCGGTCTTGACAGAGCTACGAATATTATCCTTATTTAGCATACACAGCTTCATTTTGCTGCCTACAGGCACATTGCCCAGGAAAACGGCGCTGCCCTCTTCAAGGTCTACGGAGCGCAGGTCGCGCATAACGGGAACATGCTCTGTCTCATTTACGGCAATATCAGCCTCAAAAACGCTGCAAATGAATTTTAAGTAGGTGCCACCGCTGTCAATGCTCATGCCGTTTTTGGTGAGCACATCTACAAATTTGCCGCCCGTCATTTCGTAGACAGTATTGTCCTTCGATTTAGTGACTGTGTCTATAACCTCTTCATTTTTGACAATGCTAAAGCGCTCCTGGAAAATGGGCTTAATCTTGCCGCCTATGAGCACTAGCACGATTCTGTTTTTCGAGGAAAACTCGTTATAAAAAACGCGCGTATTATTCATCTCAAAATTATCAGAGGCAATGCCGCCATAAAGGGCAGTGGGAAAGGCTGCGTTGTCAAAGTACTGAATAATGTTATCTCCATAGAGATAGCTCATCTGGGGCGCGTAGATAAGGGCCAGCTTTTCGGGCTGGGTGAGCTGCGCTTTTAGCGCAGCGTAGGTTTTGTGGATTTCTTCGGCTGCATTTTCTGCTGAGAGCTCGGCGGTCATGCCGGCGATAAACTCGGTGTTGTCACTGCTCATAATTAGCAGAGAAATGCCCGTAGACCTGTAGCCGGCGCTGGAATTGAGCATGGCTACGGCTGTAGAGCCGATAATCGGAAAGTCGTAATGTTTATGCAGCTCGGCAACTAGAGCCTCCTCATCAGTATCAACATCACAGAAGGCAATGGCCAGAGTATTTTTGTGGAAAGTAAAGTTCTGGAGCTGTTCGCGCAGCTCGTCAACGGCTAGCTCTAAATCGTCAATTTCTTCGGTGTAAATATTTATCGAAACCATAGTGCTTCTCCTTTAGTGCTTAAACGACGGCAATAGCTCACTGAGTCGGTCAAAATCAAAATTCGTCAGCGCTTCTTCCATAGAGCTGAGGCAGCTTGCCTGCTGGTCTGAAAGATGGATTTGCCGTGCCTCCTGCACAAGCTCAGCAAAGGCATCCAGGTCAAAGCTGTCTAAGGCCTGCTCCATACGCTGGCTTAAAAGCAGGAGCTCGTCCTCGCTGACCTTTTTGCAGGGCTGGGGTTTAGAGACAGCAGCTGTAGCCGCAAGCTTTTGCTCAATTCTAGCCAGCACCCCCTGATAGCATTTGAGCAGCTGGGGCAGCTCTTGCTCGATATATTCTTTACGCCCTTCCTTACCAGCCTGCTCGTGGCTTTGGGCCGCTTCGCTAAGCTCGGTCTCGCCAATCAGGGCGGCAACACTCTTTAAGGAGTGGACCTGAATCGTGTAGTTATCTAGATCGCTCTCTTGGAGCAAACGGGGCAGGAGCTGTATTTTTTCTATTCCCTCCTTGTAGACGAGCTTAAGAGTTTCTGTATCCTCAGCCTGAGAGGGGCGGCTGCTGGCAGCTGCCGGCTGCAGTTTATAGGCAGCAGGGGTAAATTTACTCAAAAGACTATCGGCCTCTGCTAAATTGATGGGCTTAGAAAGATATTCCGAAAATCCTTCTGCCAAATAGGTTTCGCGCATACCGCGAATAGCATTGGCTGTCAGGGCTATAATGGGCGTTTCGGCATAGCCAGGCAGACAGCGAATGTGGTGCATAGCCTCAATACCGTTCATAACGGGCATCATATGGTCCATAAAGATAATGTCATAAGCATGGCGCTGGGCAAGCTCAATAGCCTCGCTGCCGCTGGAGGCAGTGGTGATGTGACATTGATAGGGAGCAAAGATACCCTCGGCTACGCTCAGGTTGATAAGATTGTCATCTACGATCAAAAGCTTTAGTCTGGGAGCCCTAAAGCTGCATTTAAAGGCTCTGGTTCTCGTCTCTGCACCCTCGGCAGCAAAGGCACCTATGCGCTCTGTGCCCACAGCCTCACATTCAACGGAGAAGGTAAAGGTGCTGCCCTGGCCGTAAACGCTTTCCAGAGTAATTTTGCCGTGCATAGCGTGCGCCAGCATTTGCGAGATAGACAGACCCAGCCCGGTGCCGGTAATGCTGCGGTTGCGAGTAGTGTCTGCCCGTATGAAGCTTTGGAAAATCTTGTCCTGATCCTTGGCCTTAATGCCTATACCCGTGTCTGTTACGCTGGCAAAAAACCGGAGCTTCCTATTGGGGCTGGCAGGGTCGGCTGTCGGCAGGGGCTCGCCCCAAAGCTTAAGGTTAACGCTGCCCTTAGAGGTATATTTGATGGCGTTAGTCAGGAGATTTAAGAGAATTTGTTGCAGGCGCTGTTCATCAGCAAAGAGGACTTTCGGGAGTGAGGGGTCCACCTGGAGCTTGAAGTCGAGCTTCTTTTTCTGGATAAAGGGTGTAACAACATTATTAACAGTATGAATGAGGGAAGAAAGCTGGAATTCTGTGTTGATAATTTCCAGACGACCAGCCTCAATTTTGGAGAAATCAAGAATGTCGTTGATTATTGCCAGCAGGGTCTGAGAGGAGTCCTTGATTTGGGCAGCATAATCCTTGACACTGGGAGTGAGGGCATCACGCAGAATGAACTCTGTTAGACCCATGATGGCATTTAAGGGGGTGCGGATTTCGTGCGACATATTCGCTAAAAAGTTGGACTTGGCAACATCAGCAGCCTCGGCCCTTTCCTTGGCCTCTACGAGGGCGGTAATGTCGCGGAAGATGAGTATAACGCCAAAAACTGTGCCATCAGCAGGGTTAATGGTGGGATTCATTAAAAGCTCATAGATACTGCCGCTAGCCTTGCCAAAATCTATACGCTCAATAAGGCTAGTGGTTTCCTTTGTGGCAATAACAGTATGTGCAAGCTCTTCCAGCTTGTTTATCCAGGCTTCAGAAAGAATACTGCTCAGAGCCTGCCGCAGAGGTAAATCGGTTATAGGTGTAGTTAGTCCGGCTGTCTGATAAAAATAGTCTGTGGTTAAGAGCACAACCAGCTCCTTATTCAGCAAAAAGATGAACTCAGGGCAGTTATCCAAAATAGTGCTGGTATAGTAGGCCTGCTTTTTAGCCTCGGCATCCTTTAGATCGCGTAGACGAATAGACTGGTCGAACATTGCCGCCATAATACGGCGGTCGCGTTCTAAATGCTCTAGCTTTCTTTGTGTTTTGCGCAGCTCTGATTTTAAGCGCCTTATTTCCAGCTCTGGTGTCAGAAAGTCTTCCATAGTAGTGTCCATGATCAAGTCTCCCTTAAATGTCTCTTGCCTAGTTTTTCGCACCAAATACGAAATATAAATCTTCTCACTGTATATTATAGCGAATTAGACTATAATACACAACTATTTTTGTTACTTTTTGTGTTTAAAAAGAGCCTGAAATGTTTTATATTTATATAGTAGAATAGCTAATAACAGTAGCTTATCTAATGAGCTTTGCACTCTTGCCAGGCTTTTGAGGAAAAAACAGCTTAACTTCAATATCCTAACAGCCGCAGTTTTTTTGCCAAAAGGCTTTGCTAACAAAAGCTTATTCCTGCCTAATTCGTTGCGCATTATTGTAGCTTGCACAAAATAGTGCTATAATAATAAATTGGATGAGTTCATGTAAAAATGAAAGGAAATAAAAATGCACGTTTCAGATCAATTCTTAAAAAGCTATAAATCTATGAAGGACTGGCATAAATTTAGGCTGAGGCTCTTTGCCGAGGGCATAGCTACTGGCCTTGTCTCTGGTCTGGTTATTTGCCTGTTCAGGGCCGTGCTGGCGGTGGCAGAATACGCTCGTCACAGCTTCTATTTAAGACAGGCTGTGAGCCCCTTGTATTACCATCTTATCTGGCTAGGCATAGTGCTGTGCTTTGCGGCGGCCTTAACCTGGCTGGCACGCCGAGAGCCCATGGCAGCTGGCAGCGGTATTCCTCAGGTGAAGGGCGTGCTGCTGGGGGTAATGAAGCTGCGTTGGCTGAGCGTGCTTTGGGTAAAGATTGTCGGCGGTGTCATGGCTATCGGTGCTGGTCTTTCCCTAGGCCGTGAGGGCCCTTCTATCCAGTTGGGTGCTGTAGCAGCGCAGGGGATTTCCCGCTTCTTGGGTCGCACCAAAATTGAAGAACGCTATTTAATGACCAGTGGCGCCAGTGCCGGTCTTGCAGCTGCCTTTAATGCTCCCTTGGCGGGAGTTATCTTTGCTTTGGAGGAGCTGCACCGCAACTTTTCCATCATGGTACTGCTGCCCTCTATGGCGGCTGCCTTTACGGCAACCCTGCTTTCACGCGGTATTTTTGGCCGTGAGGCGATTTTCTCCTTTCCTAATCTGCAAATTTTGCCCATGGAATACTATGGGCTGGTGATAGTCGTAGCCCTAGTGGTGGGCCTCGCTGGTGTCGTTTTTAACAAGGGCCTTTTATCCGTAGGCAGGTTCTACAGCCTGCCCATCTTTAAACAGCAGAGCCACAGAATTTTGTTTGCTCTTTTGGTTTCTATAGTCTTGGGCTACACCCTGCCAGAGGTGCTGGGCGGTGGTGCTGAGCTTATCAACAGTCTGGCGCAGGCCCCTGTGAGCCTACAAATGCTGCTCGTCTTTTTAGTAATGAAGTTTCTCTTTACGCTTATCAGCTATGGCTGCGGCACTCCCGGCGGCTTCTTTTTGCCCATGCTGGTTATCGGTGCCCTCTGTGGCAGCGTGTGCTCGGCAATTTTAATGAGCCTGGGGATTATCAGCCCCATGTACGGAGCCAACATCGTGGTTATTTCTATGACGGCCCTCTTTGCTTCCTCTGTCAGAGCGCCGATTACGGGCACTGTTCTGATTATGGAAATGACGGGCTCCTATCAACAGCTGCTGAGCCTGGCGATAGCGGCCATGGTGGCCTTTGTCGTGGCGGAGCTGTGTCATTCTAAGCCCATCTATGAAGAGCTGCTGCACCGTTCCTTGAAGGCGACTCAGCCCTCCAAGGAGCTGCTTACCCAGCGTAATCTGGTAGAGCTGGCTGTTTGTGACGGCAGCGAGGTGGCCCATAAGCTGCTGAAGGATATTCACTGGCCCCCAAGAGTGCTGGTGATTGAGATTCGCAGGGGCGAAGAGCAGATTACTCCTAATGGTGATGCCTTGATTATGCCTGGTGACTTTATCTATGTGCTGGCAGAGAACGCCGCTTCACAAAAGCTGCAGGCAATGGTGAATGAAGGGGTAGATTAGAAGGCTTGGCAAAGTATATATTGATTGTCTATTGTCAATACAGGTCTGCTTTGTAAAATTTATAAGCAATGGCAGGTGAAGGAGCAGACTATTCAGCTTGGCAAGTATATATATATTGATTGGCAAGGCTCAAGAAAAGTCTGCTTTGTGAGAAATATAGGCAATGATAGCTAATAAATAGTAGGCTGGTTGTTTGGCTGATACATTAATGTAGCAAAGCTTCGGTATTGCGTTTTTGCTATTATTGTTGTATAATGAAAAATAACTATAAGTTGATTTGCGATGGAGAGTTGACGGAGCAAATGGAAGTGAATTATAATCTTTTAAGCAAGCATGCAAGCAAGGGGAGAGTTTTGTGATGAATTTACAGAAGAAGATTGATGTTCTAGAGCACGCGCTGACCTCGGCCTGCGGTTCCTATCACAGCCTGAATCTGACAAAGGGTTTAGTGCTGGGGGCGATGTGGCAAAATTTCCACCAAAAGGAGTATGGCGTTGACGAGAAAACGAGAATGCTGGATAACGCCTCCTATAGTGAGGTTGTTGCCTACTGGGGCAATAAGCTGAATGATGAGGAAAAGCCGGCTTTTTTTGCCTTTTTTGATAGAGAAAACCTGCTGAAGCGTTATGCCGAGGGAGAGACCCATGTTTGGCACCGCTTCTGGATTAGGAACATTATGTTTGAGCCCATGCTCAACGAGCAGCACGTTATGATGTATGAGGACGAGGAAACAGGTGATGTGCTGGCTATTGCCTATGGCTTGGATTTGACCCAAAAGCATTATGATGAGGAAAAATACAAGAAGGAGCTGCGCAAGAGCCACGGACAGCTGCAGCAGGCTCTGCTTACGGCTCAGCACGCCAATGAGGCTAAGACCGAGTTCCTCAACAATATGTCACATGACATTCGTACCCCGATGAACGCCATTATTGGCTTCACCTCCCTAGCTGCTGCCCACATTGAAAATACTGAAAAGGTTAAGGACTGCTTAAAGAAGATTGCTACCTCCAGCGAGCATTTGCTTTCGCTTATTAATGATGTGCTGGACATGAGCAGAATTGAAAGCGGCAAGGTGAAGATTAACGCTAAGCCCCTACACCTGCCTGATTTACTCCACGACATTCGCACTATTGTGCAGCCCAGTATTTCCTCGAAGCAGCTGGACTTTTTAATCGATACAGTTGATGTACTGGATGAGGATATTATTGCTGATAAGCTGAGACTGACACAAATCATCCTGAATATTCTGGGCAATGCTATCAAGTTCAACAAGACGAGAGGCACAGTTGGTCTGCGTGTTAAGCAACTCAAGAATGCGCCGCATGGCTTTGCCTGCTATGAATTCATCATTCGCGATACGGGTATCGGCATTAGCAAGGAATTTATGGACCATATCTTTGAGTCCTTTACGCGTGAGGAAAGCTATACCACGAGCGGTATTCCCGGCACTGGTCTCGGCATGGCCATCACGAAGAATATTGTCGATATGATGGGCGGCACTATCTCTGTTAAGAGTGAGGTGGGCGTTGGCACCGAGTTCGTTGTAAGCCTGCCCTTTAGGCTGAGCGGCGAAAGAAAGGTTTACGAAAAGGTTGAAAGTCTGCAGGGCCTGCGGGTGCTGGTAGCGGATGATGATACTAATACCTGCCTGAGCATTGCTAATATGCTGTCGGAAATCGGTATGCGCTCGGAATGGACTGTTTCTGGCAAGGAGGCCGTTATCCGCGCGAAGCACGCCGTAGAGATTGGCGACGAATTCTATGCTTATATTATCGACTGGCTGATGCCGGATATGAACGGTATAGAGACTGTAAGGCGTATTCGTCAGGTTATTGGCGACGGCAAGCCCATCATTATTCTTACCGCCTACGATTGGTCGGATATTGAGGAGGAGGCTAGGGCGGCTGGCGTAACCTGCTTCTGCGAAAAGCCACTCTTTATGTCGGAGCTGCGCGACATTCTTTCGCAGCCTCGTCCTATGCCAGCTACTAAGCCGGAGCCGGAAATTCTTTCTGGCGAGGGCAAGCGTATCCTCTTGGTTGAGGATAACGAGCTGAATCAGGAAATTGCTACCTATATCCTAGAGGATGTTGGCTTTGAGGTTGATATCGTCAGCGATGGCAGCATTGCTGTAGAAAAGCTGCTGAGAGAGGAAAATCGCATTTATGACCTCATTCTGATGGATATCCAAATGCCGATTATGGATGGCTATGAGGCTACACGCCGTATTCGTGCTCTAGGCGACGATTATTGCGCTCATGTGCCCATTATCGCTATGACAGCCAACGCCTTTGAAGAGGATAGAGAGAAGGCTTATGCTGCTGGCATGGATGATTATCTGTCTAAGCCCATTGATGTGAAGCTCCTGCTGCGTACTATCAGAGGCGCTGTGCATAAATAGGGGCGCTCATTAAGTAGCAGCTTTGTGTATGGGGTGCATAGCCGAGATAGCTGCTAAGGTATGGCGTTGTTTATGACTTATGTAGCTTAAATAATAGCTTCTAAGGCATGGCTTAGTGTAAAATTGCATAGGTATAACAAAAGGCATAGCTATATCGCTAAGGATGTGGCTATGCTTTTTTCTTGGGTAATTTTAGCAAATATTTGTCAATGACAAAAT
The DNA here is from genome assembly GCA_016302525.1 of Phascolarctobacterium sp. Lineage (GTDB taxonomy): Bacteria > Bacillota > Negativicutes > Acidaminococcales > Acidaminococcaceae > Phascolarctobacterium_A. Next base: position 9,272 of record JAEDNJ010000004.1, read on the forward strand.
GTTGAACTGCCTTGCATAAAAAATCCATATATACTAAGATTGTTATGTAAGTACAATTCTAGGCTTGCTGGAAGAGGTGTTGTACCGTTTCAGCAACGTTTGTGTATGCTCAACTAGCTTGAGACTGTTTTTTGCCTTGAATTGTGCTGTGATAAGAGGAATGCGAAGATGAAAGGTGGTTTTATTATGAAACGCATTATTTGTTTGCTTGTAATTGTTATGACTATGTTGACAGCTTCTGTTTGCTCTGCGGCAGAGCTTGCAGGTGGGTATACAAAGTATTATAATCGTTGCATTGTCCAGGTTAATGGACCAAGCAAAATGATTTGGGACAAAATGCCGGCATTTATACTCACTGTTAAAAACTCCAATGGAACTCCGGGAAAGGCCAGAGTAGATGTATACGCAGCGAATGGAAATCGTATCGCGAACTACAATGTATACAACAAATTGGAGTTGAAGCCTCAAATAGTTGCGAGAAAGTATTCTATTAAAATCACTCCTATCAGCAGCGCCAATATGAATTGGCGATTAGAGAAGAATTATAACCAAGTTCATAATTCCTATCCCTATAGCCTACAGTCTCAAAAAACTAGTACAGCTGCTAAAACAACCAAGAAAACCAATAATACTAGCAGCAAATCCAAAGTAACCCCTAGTCCGTTTTTTGATATAGACATACGTGTTTAGCCTGCTGGTAGAGACTGATTGGTCGTATGCGCTTAGCTGTTTAGCGTTATAATAATCTCGCTCTTAGCGGTAAGTTTAAGAAAACATCGAAAAAGTCTCAGCTTGTAGAATGATGAGCTGAGACTTTTTGTTTGTGACAATGCTTTGTCAATGACAATTGTATGACAGATATATGTACATAGAAATATTATTTGCTATAATTAGGGTTAAGGAATATATAAGTTTAGAACTAGGATAATAGATTTTAGTAAAGCTGTAAGTAGCAAGAGAAAATTGCAAATGTTTAAAGAAAGCTTTGCACAAGATAATTTTGCAATAATTAGTTTAAAGGGAAATATGCATTTGGAGTTAGGATAATAAATTCTAGTGCAGGGGTAAGGAGTAAGAGTGTCTTAAAAATGTTTAAGGAAAGATTTACACAATTATTAGCATTTTTAGATATAAGCAACACTGATTTTGCTGCGCAGGCGCAGGTTGACCGCAGCTATATCAGTCATTTGAAAAATGGTCACAGGGTTCCCAAACAGGATTCTGATAGCATAAAGAAGCTGGCGACTGCTGTTTATGAAATAGCTTTGCAAAAAAATGACATGGCCACAATTTGTGCTTTGCTTGGCTGTGACGGGGCACAGGATAAGTCTGCTATCATAAATGCTGTCAGAGATTTTTTGTATGCAGATACTAGCTCTTTAGCTAATCGTACTGTTAGTAATGTCAGGTATAACTATTTTGGACATAAGCTTAATCGGCTCATGGAGCTGCTGGAATTACCCAATATTAAGCTAGCCAAAATGGTAAATATAGACCCATCCCTTATAAGTCGCTTTAGAAGGGGAACGCGCTTTCCGAAATCAAATAAAAGCTTAATGCTAGAAATCAGTGATAGTCTTTATAATACCATCCTCAAGATGAGAATGGAAAAAGAAGCTGCCAGCTTAACCAACATTCCTGAGGAAGCCTTTTCCAGAGAAAGGCTTCATAAATGGCTCTATGGTAGAGAAAAATTTAACGAAGCTGCCGATAAGCTTATTAAGACTATTAGCTCCTTTAATTATAAGACAGAATTTCCCATCCTTTCTCTTAGTGAATGTATTTCTGAGGAAGAATTAGCCTGCAAACAAGAGCTATATTGTGGCATTAAGGGCTTAAGACAGGTCTCTAAACGCTTCCTAGCCCAGGCTTTAACAAAGAAGTGCCGGGAACTACTGCTGTATTCTGACCAGAATATGGAATGGATGTTCGACCAAAAATTTATCATGGAATGGGCTAGTCTCATGATTTATTGCATAAAAGCCGGGATGACCATTCATATTATACACAATATAAAAAGGAATACAGAGGAAATGATGGAGGCTGTTACGAAGTGGACACCCTTATATATGTCTGGTCGTATTAATCCTTATTACTCTAAAGGCCTCTATAAAGCTAATGGCTTTACCCATACCTTGTTTATAGCACCCGGAGCTGCTGCCGTTGAGGGCTGGGGTATCGTGAAAATGGAAGATTCCATAAGCTATCATTACTATGAGGAAGCAAAGCAGATAGATAAAGCTGTAAAATGCTTTAATAAGATGCTGGAGGATTGCGACCCCTTAATGAAGATTTCTTTAAATGAATTCAGCGAGGACTATAAGAAAATTCTTTATGTGATTCAGGAGACTGGTAATGCCGCTAAAGGTCTGCCTGAAGCTGTCAAGCTCGTTAAGGAAAAGAATGGCCCCGATGCTAAGCTTGGTGCTTATAAGGTATTCAATTTAGAGAAGGTGCCTTTTGCTAATACGAGAATTATTGTAGGCTCTGACTTTATTTGCATAACGAAATTGGACCAGCCTGTTGTAAACTATAGTATTTATCATCCCACCATGTGTGATGTAATGCGCAAATATGCAGAAATGGTTTTAGCTGAAATAGGAGCTAAGCTTTAGGATTATTTTAGCTAGGGCCTGTGCTCGTCATCCTTCTATATATTAGTATCAATTAGAAGATATAAGCTTTTAGCTAGTGCTAGCAGGCTTGTTTGAGCTAGAAAAAATATAATTACCATAGAATTTGAGATGAAGAAATACTTATGGAGGTTATTGTGAAAAAAATCTTTCGTTCGACACTGGTGGCGGTTTGCGCACTGGGAATAATAGGTAGTGTAGCTGTTAAGTCTGCTTATGCTTCTCCGCCTACGCCTAACTATAATGAATGTCTTGTTCACGGCCAGCAAAATGTTGCCTGCTTTACCATCATGGGAGCTAGGATAGAGAAGGAGGAGCCTGCCCTAGAGGAACAGGGAGCAACTAGGCTAACCAGATACGGCTTTGTAGCCCCAGAGGTAAATAAGCTGAACGTCTTTGTAACGGGTGTAGGAGACAGGGCTGCTAATGGTTCCATATGTATAAGAGCCTTTAATAAAACGGAGCAGCGTGGCTTAGAGATGGAAACAACCTCTAGAGCTATAAAATGTCTTGATAAGGAAAAAATCAACTTAAGCCATGTCTTTGCCCTGCCTGCTAAGGCTAAAAGCTTGATTGTGGAGCTGAGCTATGACAGCAATGCAAATACTGGTGAAGCATATAAATACATTTGCAGATACTATTTAGAAATACACTAAGATTGAAGGGTGGATAAAATGGCCAATAAGGTATATGAAAGCAAAAACATTAAATTTTGTCAGGATGGCAAATATCGTTGGGTTTATGAGCTGGACATGTACAAAAATTCTGCTATAATTAAGGAGTGCTACAGGGTCTTCTTTATCATTTGTGCGATTGTAACGGTGATTGCCTTCTTTATGAACCTAGGCAGCGGCTTTGTTAAGGCTCTAACTGGTGCTTTGACTATAGGCGGCATTGTTACGGCAATCTTCATGGTTTTAGGGCTTATTGCTTATCTTATTATTTCCTTCATGTATGGTGGCAAATACTGTGTGCTTTTTGAAATGGACGAAAAGGGCTTAATGCACGCACAGCAGGAAAAGCACATTAAAAAAGCTCAGCTTATAGGCGCGATTACCGCTCTTACGGGTGCAGCAAGAGGAAACATCGGCACTGTCGGCACGGGTATTTTAGCAGCTGCAAGAACTAAAATGCATTCTGATTTTGCTGGGATTAAGGTCATTGAGGTAGTGTCAGGATCTAACCTGATTAGGCTAAATGCTGCCTTAGACAGAAATCAGGTTTATGTCGAAAAAGAAGACCTGGCTTTTGTTCTGCAATATATAGTTAAGCAATGTCCGCAGGCCGAGCTTAAGGGAGACTATGAGGCTTATATAAAATAGGGAGATATTATTAGGAGAATGCAATATTTTGCACGTTTTTTTGAAAACCTTCAACAGGATTTAAAGGCGTTCCTCTATTGGTGCCTGGTGTTCACTGTTTTTAGGGTGGCTTTTATTTGGATATATAGCGGCCAACTGAATGGTAATTATGCTGATGTGCCTATGGCTCTATTTTTAGGTGCTCGTTTGAGCCTAAAGACGGCTGGTATGCTGGCCTTAGTTGGCTTTGTTTTGGCTTCCTTGCCCAGCATTCTTATCAAGCAATGGCCGGCAGCAAAGCTGAGAAATATTTGGCATTGTTTAGCATTGGTATTCTTTTCCCTTTGCTTTATGGCGCGCATTCCTTATTACAAGATTTTCCATGCTGCTTTCAACATGATGCTTATCAATGGAGTTCATGATGATGTCAAGGCGATATTTGTTACTGCTATAGAAGAGTATCAGCTTTTATGGCGTTTGCCAGCAGCTGTTTTACTGGGTTTGGTGCTTTCCTATATTCTGTATTGGGTTTTGCACAGAACTAGGGTCGTTAAATTTAATGATGTTAAGCATAAAAAAGTAACCATGGCTTTAGCCTTGCCTGCCGTGGTTATCCTGTGGGTGTTCGTAAGGTTTGGAGGCGCGTTTGACTACAACAATTCCATTAATTGGCTTAGTGCAGCGCGCTTGAATTCGAATTTGCTCAACGAAGCTATTTTGGATGATGGACAAGCATTGTACAGAGTGCGTGATATCAAGAAAAAGCAGGATGCCGCAAATAAGGTTGATTTTTCTGCAGAGGAGCTGCGCAGTATGATTGCTGCCTGTGGTGGCAACAAGAAGGCTGCTACGCTTGAAGAAGCTTTTTTGCGTACTGTTAAAGAGCCTAAGCTTACTAAGCAACCGCATAATGTTTTCTTAATCGTTGGCGAAAGCTTCGGTAGCTGGCCCTTCTTACCTAAATTCGCCAATATTGGTCTCGTTCCCAAAATGCAGGCGCTGATGAATTCAGAAAACAGCGCTTATGTACCGACGATGCTTCCGAATGGAAGCAATACTATTAAAGCTGTCAACGGACTTTTTACAGGTCTGCCGACAACAGGAATTTATGAGAATTATCAACCCATGAGCTTTAAGGAAAAATATGCTTCTGGCATTGCCAACATTATGAAAGCTCTTGGTTATAGGACAGTATTTTGGTATGCTGGTTATTCTGCTTGGGAGGATGTCAAAATGTTTGCTGAAGCCCAAGGCTTTGACGAGGTCCATTGCGCTGATGAATTCGGAACAAATACAGGGAATGTTTGGGGTTGTGCTGATGCAGAACTCTTTCAGCATACAGAAAAGTACCTGAGTAAGCAGCAGAAGGATGATAAAGTATTTCATATGCTTCTTACTATTAGCAATCATGCACCATATATTATTGATGTTGACAGCTTAGGTTTTCCAAGGGAAGCAGTGCGAGCAAAGCTGCCTGCCGATATAAGCAGGGATAATAATACCTTGACAGAGCTGGGGCACATTTGGTACGCTGACAAGACTATGGGTGAATTTGTCGCTAATGCTCAGCAGCTGTTGCCAGATAGTCTTTTTGTGATTACTGGCGATCATATGGAGCGCTTTGACTTTGCACTTGAGCAGGATACTAGGGTTAGAATGTTGGTGCCTTGTATCTTTTATGGCAATGGCGTAAGCCCTGCGTGGTTCAATGAAAAGAGTGTAGGCAGTCATATCCAGCTAGCAGGAACTCTGGCTGAAATTTTAGCCCCTCAGGGCTTTAGCTATGCTAGCCTGCAGCCCAGCATATTTGACAGTGCTGCTGCCTTTAACCAAAGCTTGTACGCAAGCAATGGCAACATTACTATGCAGAATAAAATTACTAAGAATGTGCAAGAGCATATTGCTGCTATGCGTAAGCTTGCCGCTTGGAGGGTTATAAAAGGCAATAGAATAGAGGAATGATAGAAGGACGCTAGAGACTGCTTCTAGTGTCCTTTTATCATTTCTATAGCAATGCATATATAATAAGAAAATTAGCATAAATAGCGTTGATATGGCTTATACTCCTTTTCTTAATGCACTGGATGAAGGCTTCTTCAAGGTTCGCCTTTACTGTTCCTCAATTTGAACAGTATCTAAAAAGGGTTTACGGTATATAGTTTGTTTAATGAATAGAAAAAACAGGACCTTAGAGATTTTTGATAATAATACTCTAAAGTCCTGTTTGTGTTTTTGTAGCTAGTCTTTTGTAGTAGTTAAAAAGTGCAGAGAATTAGCATCGCACAGGGATAAACTTAAATATATCATTATATTAAAGAAATTCCTCTTGCATATTGCTTTTTAGTGTATTAAAATATACTGTATACAATTGTTTTTTCTGGAGAAAGGGTTTCTGCGAAGATGATTACTGAAGCTGCTTATGCCAAAATTAATTTAGGTCTGAACATTTTAGGGAAGCGTGCAGATGGCTATCACGAGGTGGCCATGGTCATGCAGAGTGTGGGCCTGTCCGACACCATTACCATTAGCGAGGGCAAGGGAATTGAAATTTCTACGAATATTGCCGGCCTGAGCTGTGGACCCGATAACCTAGCCTATAAGGCAGCCGCCCTCCTAGCAGAGCGAGCGGGATTAGAGCCTAATGTGCATATAGATTTAGAAAAGCGCATTTTTATGGCTGCTGGTCTGGCTGGTGGTAGCAGTGATGCAGCGGCAGTGCTGCGTGGTCTGAACAGATACTGGGGTCTGGGGCTGACTAATGAAGAGTTGCGCCAGGAGGCAGCGAAGTTAGGTAGCGATATTCCCTTCTGCATAGAGGGGGGCACGGCTCTGGCACTTGGCAGAGGCGAAATTATTGAGCCTTTAGAGGACCTGCCGGAAACGATTGTTGTTTTAGCTAAGCCTAGGGGGATAGAGGTTTCTACCGCCTGGGTGTATAAGAATTATAATGAGGGAAGAGTAATCCGCGTTCCTAAGATTCGCCGGATGGCTGAGCATATTGCCGAGGGTGCTCCTGCTCTTGTGCCCTATATGGCTAATGTTTTGGAAACGGTAACAATCCCAGAATATCCTGTGCTGGCTTCTCTTAAGGCAGCAATGGTGGGAGCTGGTGCTTATTACGCAATGATGAGCGGCAGCGGGCCTACTGTTTTCGCTTTTGTTGATTCACAAGACACCGCGCGTCAGGTTTTGGCGGCGCTTGCCGATTTTGATGTAGAAACGGCACTAACTACTACTCTGGGGAGGGAAATATAAGATGGCTGGTCATTTACAACCTATTAAACTGGATAGCTACAAGCCCCTGCGTGAGCTTGTTTGCGAGAACATTCGTCAAGCTATTATTGATGGCACCTTTAGTCCGGGCGAGCGCCTGATGGAGATTCAGCTTGCTGATGAAATGGGCGTAAGCCGTACTCCTGTGCGAGAGGCAATTCGTAAGCTGGAGCTGGAGGGCTTCGTAGTGATGATTCCTCGTCGCGGCACCTATGTAGCAGACATTTCCATTAAGGATATTACCGAGATTTATGAGATTCGCATTAGCCTGGATATTTTGGCTGCTGGTCTGGCTGCAGAGCGCATTACAGATGAGGAGCTGGAAAAGCTGAATTCCTATCTGGTGGAAATTGGCAGATATGTGCCAGCTATGGACATGGACAAGATTGTTGAGCTGGATACTGCCTTCCATGATATTCTCTATAAGGCAACCCGCAATGAGAGACTGGTAAGCGTTATCGGCAACCTCAGAGAGCAGCTGACAGGTATTCGCGGCCGCTCCATGAGTTACCCTGGCCGTTTAGTAGAAACCATGGACGAGCACCGTGCTCTGGTGGACAGCATTGCTTCCCGTGATGTGGAGCGTGCTCAACGCGCTGCTCGCGTGCATATTGAAAACGCTGAGCAAACCCTGCTGCGCTCTATTGAACGCAGAACTAGATAAGTAGAAGAGATTTAGATAGATTAAGCAAATGAAAAAGTATGAGGCTGTGATTTTAGCCGGTGGGCGTGCTCCCTGGCTTAAGCCCCTGGCAGGGACGGATATTCGCTCCCTGGCCTTAATCAAGGGGAGACCTATTATCAGCTACATTATGGAGGCGCTCAAGGCCAGTGGTCGCATAAATAAGCTTTATGTGGTCAGTGACGAGGCCTGCCTTAAGGCTTTGGCAGACTTTGGCATAACAGGCTTTGTGCCTGTTCCCTGCAATAAGCCAACTCTGGCCGAGGTGGGGCTGGCTGCTGCTAATGCTGTGGAAGCTGATGAGCCGCAAAATCACAAGATAGTATTTGTATGTGACGATATTCCCCTGTTGACTGTGGAGGCTGTCAAGGGCTTTTTGGAGCAATGCGAGGCCTATCCAGAGGGGGAAATGTACTATAGCATAATTCGCAAGGAAAGCTGCGAGGCCCAATACCCTGAGGGCAAGCGGACCTATGGCCCCCTGTCGGACGGCAGGTTTACGGGCGGCAATATGACGCTCCTAACACAGAATGCCATTGCAAAAACTCAGGAGATAGCTAAGCTCCTGTATAAGAATCGCAAGCACCCCTTTAGGCTGTGTGGCCTTTTGGGCTGGTGGCTGGTGGTGCGGGCTGTGTTTCGCTGCCTGTCTAGCCAGGATGTGGAAAGGCGCTGTTCTGAGCTGATGGGCGTAAGCTGCAAGGCTGTGATTACAGACCATGCCTGCATTGGTATGGATATGGATAAAAAAGCTGATTGGGCGCTTATGCAAAAATTGTTATAAGAAAAAGCCAAAACGAGTCATGGGGCTCGTTTTGAGATTGTGGAGGATGAGACGATGGAAGCTTTAGTTGCTGTTATTTTGGCAGCTGGCAAGGGCACCCGTATGCGCAGCAAATTACCTAAGGTGCTGCATAAGGTGGGCGGCAAGGCTATGCTGCAGCATGTTATTGATGCTGCTGAGCTGGCAGGCTGCAAGGAAAAGGTGGTTATTATCGGTCACGAGGCCGAGCTGGTAGAGGCTATGGTAGCTGGGCAGGGCAAGACTGCACTGCAGGCTGAGCAATTAGGCACTGGTCACGCTGTAATGCAGGCGAAGGAGGCTCTGGCTGGCTTTACGGGCACAGCCATGATTCTGTGCGGCGATACACCGCTCTTAGACGGCGAGGGGCTGAAAAAGTTCTACGAGGCCCACAAGGCTAGTGGCGCTGCTGCTACCGTTTTGACTGCGATTATGGATGACCCCTTTGGCTATGGTCGCATTGTGCGTGATGAGGCGGGTAATGTGCTGGGCATTGTGGAGCAAAAGGACGCTACCGAGGAACAAAGGGCGATTAAGGAAATCAACACCGGCATTTACTGCTTAGAGTGCCCCCTGATGTTTGAGGTTTTGGCAACACTGACTTGCAACAATGCGCAGGGCGAGTATTATCTGACTGATGTTTTAGAAAAGCTCAATGCTGCCGGCAAGAAGGTGGGCGGCGTTATCACCCAGGACAGTGACATGGTTATGGGCATTAATTCCCGCAAGCAAATGGCTGTGGCTGAGGCTGTTATGCGTGAGCGTATTTTAGATAAGCTGATGGACAGCGGCGTGACGATTATGGATCCTGCCAGCACCTTCATTGAGGCTAGCGTGAAGATTGGCCGCGACACGATTATATATCCCTACACCTGGCTGGAGGGCAGCACAGAGATTGGCGAGGACTGCGAGATTGGTCCCAATGTACGCCTCACAGATGTGAAGGTGGGCAAGGCTAATCACCTGCAATTCTTGTATGGCCACGAGTGCGAGGTTAAGAACAATGTGACTGCCGGCCCCTATATTCACCTGCGCCCGAACACTGTCATTGAGGATAATGTGAAGATTGGCAACTTTGTTGAGGTCAAGAATTCCAACATTGGCGTGGGCACGAAGCTGCCGCATTTAACCTATATCGGCGACAGCGACATCGGCAGCGGTGTTAACATGGGCTGTGGCTGTATTACCGTAAACTATGACGGCAAAAAGAAGCACCGCACTGTTGTGGGCGATAACGCCTTTGTAGGCTGCAATACGAACCTCGTTGCTCCCGTGACCGTGGGCGCTAATACCTATATCGGAGCTGGCTCCACCATTACCAAGAATGTCCCGGAGGACGCTCTTGGCATTGGCCGCGAAAGACAAAAGAACATTGAGGGCTGGGCGAAAAAATATCGCGAGAGCGAATAACAGAGCAAGTATGTAAAAGTCCTTTAAATATATTAAATGACAAGATGATATTGCCAAAAGCACTGCTAAATAGTATAATAAATGTATCATTGTTGCCAGCTGGCGAGGCAGGGGCTTCCTAGACTGGGAACATCCGAAGAGGATTATGGAGGGTTTTTAAATGCTGTCTGATGAGAATAAGTTTAGAATTTTTACCGGTAATGCTAATCCTGATTTAGCACGCGAAATCGCTGGCTATCTGGGAACTACTGTAGGCGATTCTGTTGTAAACCGCTTTAACAATGGCGAAATTCAGGTTATGATTAACGAATCTGTACGCGGCAAGGATATCTTCATTGTGCAACCTACCTGCGGCCCTATCGTTAACGATAATGTTATGGAGCTCTTAATCATGGCTGATGCTTTCCGCCGTGCTTCTGCTAACACCATTACTGCTGTTGTTCCTTACTATGGCTATGCTCGCCAGGACCGTAAGGCTCGTGGCCGTGAGCCCATTACCTCTAAACTGATGGCTGATTTGATGGTTGCTTCCGGTATTACCCGTGTTGTTACTATCGACCTGCACGCAGCCCAAATTCAAGGCTTCTTTAATATTCCTTTTGACCATATGCCTGGCGGCCCGCTGATGGCAGAATATATCAAGAGCAAAAATCTTGAGGATTTAATCGTTGTCTCTCCTGACCTGGGCGGTGTTGCTCGCGCTCGTAAATTTGCAGAGGAGTTGGATTGTGGCTTAGCAATTATCGATAAACGTCGTCCTGAGCCTGGCGTTGCCGAGGTTATGAACCTCATCGGCGAGGTACAAGGCAAGACCTGCGTACTGGTTGACGATATGGTTGATACTGCAGGCTCTCTGTGTGAGGCTTCTCGTGCTCTGGAAAAATTTGGCGCTAAGGCTGTTTATGCTTGCTGCACCCATGGTATCCTCACTGACCCCGCTCTGAGCCGTATTGCTGCTTCCAACATCACCGAGCTGGTAATTACCAATACCATTCCTCTGGCTCCCAATAAGAAGCATCCTAAGATTAAGGTGCTCTCCATTGCTCCTATCCTGGCTGAAACCATCCTGCGCATTTATAACCAATGGTCTGTAAGCCAGCTGTTTGATTCTCACAAAATTAAACAATAATTGCTCATAATTTGCTTATGCTTAGCGTCCCGTTTGCGAATGGGACGCTTTTGTATTTCTAAAACATAATATGTGTAAATACTTTACAGTTTGTATTCGCATTTGCTAAAAAATGCTATTAATCGTAATAAAATAAAGGATTTTCTCTAGCTGTGGCGAATTAGTAAAGCAAAGGAAGTAAGATTCCTCAACCTTGCAAGAACGAGGAGGTATTAACTATGAACGTTATTGTTAAAGGTAAAAACACTGTTGTGAGCCCGGCATTAAGCGAGTATTTGGAGAAGAAGCTTGTTAAGCTTACGAAGCAATTTAAGTCTGTTGGTGATGTTACCTGCCTCTTTAAGGTAGAGCGCAACAATCATATTGTAGAAATTAGCTTCCCTGCTGGCAGTATTATGCTGCGTGCTGAGGAAAGCACTAAGGATATGTATGCTTCTATTGATTTAGCCTTAGAAAAGATTGAGCGCCAGATTCATAAATATAAAACTCGCCTCGCGAAGAGGAAATACAGCAACTTTGCTGAGCCTGTGCCAGAGGTGGAAGAGGTTCCGGAGGATGAGCTGGTAATTATCAAAAACAAACGCTTCCAGTTAGAGCCTATGACTGCCGAGGAGGCAATTTTGCAGATGAACCTCATCAACCATGATTTCTTCGTTTACTTTGACCCAGATATGAATAATGTCAATGTGGTCTATAAGCGTAAGGATGGCAAGTACGGCTTAATCGTGCCAGAGCTTAAGTAAAGTTGTGGAATTAGGAAGCTTGATGAGCCTCCTAGTCTAAAATCCTCATCCTAATGACAGCAAAATCTACTAGCTTATGGCAGAGCTTTTGAGGCGTAGTTTTCAAAAAGGCGAGGCAGGAGGATCAGGTCTTTGAGATTACTACTTTGATAAGGTGCTAGATATTATTGTTAGCTAATATACTTCATGGATAAAAACTAAAAAATCCCGCTTGCTTGGCAAAGGCTGAGCAAGTGGGATTTTTCTTTGATAGATTATTTTTAGTGATTGTATTTAGCTAAACAAAAAGCGTGGCACCAGCACCACGCCTTTGAGCTTACTTCTTGATAATTCTCTCGTAGGTTTCCTTCAGACCAGCCTTGTAGGTGAGCATAACACCGAAGAAGGCACCTACAGCAGCCTGCAGGATTTGGTAAGGCAGCTTAATGTAGGCATAGTGAGGTGTGCTGTAAATAAAGGCACGACCTAAGGAGTAGCCCACAACCATAATAACAGCGCCTAAGAGCACGCCGATAACAGCGCCCTTGAAGCAGGGCTTGCCAAACATTCTATTAGCGCAGTAGGAGATGACGAGGGCCTGGAAGCCATGTGTCACCAGAGAAACGAACATGGGCGTAGGATAGAAGAATAAATCGCCCAGGAAGGCACCAATACCGCCTACAGCGAAGGCACACCAGTAGTTATCCAAAAGAATAGCTGCCGTGCAGATGATAATATCGTTTAAGTAAAGACGGCCACCAGGAACGGGCAGACCAAAGGAGCTGAGCATAATGTTAATGCCCATGAAAAGTGCTGTCATGCAGAGCACAGGTGTTGTCAGCGCTGTAGCTTTATTAGCTTTAATAGAAGGATTAGCTGTTGTCATATTATTCCCCTCAGCTTTCATAGATTTGTATAAATATGAGACTATTATAGCACGACTTGATTATAATAAAATTATCAAATTGAAAATAAAATATATAACCAGAAGGGGAAATGCATAATTCAACTAGCCTTAGCCCTGCTTACGCTGAGCCCAAAAGCTTTTAAACTTCTTGGCCAGCTCCTTGGGATCGGGCTTAGCAGGCCACAGATCCTGCTGCTCCTGCTCGCGCATAGCAGAGGCGAGGTGCTCATAAATGCCAGGGTACTGCTCATTGAGAGCCCTGATGTGCTCCTTGACATCCTGTCGCATGGTGTGACCGTCATAGGGACAGGGGTTTTTCAAGGGCTTGAGGCCCAGCTTTTTGACGAGGGAGCGAATTTCGTACTCCCGATAATAGAGCAGGGGGCGCAGGACGGTAATATCCATGCGCGAAAGATAGGTTACGGGCAGAAAGGTTTTCAGCTGCCCTGTCGTCATCACATTCATAAAGAAGGTTTCCACGGCATCATCATTATGGTGGGCCAGAGCTACCTTATTAAAGCCCAGCTCCTTGGCACGGCGATTAGTGGCTCCCCTACGGAAGAAGGCACAGGTGTAGCAGGGGTTCACATCACTGCTCCTTTGGGTGGCGAGGATATCGATGTCGTCGCTGTAATGCTCTAAGCCGTAGTGAGCGCAGAAATCCACCAGCTCCTGCTTAGGGAAATTAGGCGCAAACATTCCGTTGAGAGTATAGCAGGCTAAGTCAAAGGGGATGGGCGAATACTTTTTAATCTCGGCCAGCATGGCAGTCAGCAGCATACTGTCCTTGCCGCCGCTAAGGCCAATGAGGATACGGTCGCCCGGCTGCAGCATATCAAATTCTATGAGGGCCCGCCACAGCTTGCTCAGGTCATCAGCAGGCACGAAGGGCGGATTTGTTAATTTGCTCATTTTATCAATCCTTACTAAGCTAGTATGCAATAATTTTAACACAATCATGCGCGAGTGTCAAAGCAATCTAAGAGGTAATACGAACAAGTATTTATACCTTTCTTGGCTTTTGCATAGCCAGAGCGGTAAAATTGTGTTATAATAAAGGGCAGAAAAATTGACTTAGCTTAATGAGAGGCCCGCAAGGGCTCGGCTTAATGATGGAGGAA
>JAEDNJ010000128.1 GCA_016302525.1 Phascolarctobacterium sp.
CCATATAGAACTGACGAGAGCTAACCATGCCGTCGCTGCCGCTCCATTGAGCATCCGCACGGACATTCAGCATCTGTCCACTGGTATACAGCTTTTGGTAAAGAGCATTAAATTTATAGAAGCCAAAATTTTGTGTCTTGCCTACAAACATACCTGGCGTACTTTCACTATAGCCGCGTACATAGCTATGCTTTTGGTAAAACACATGACTTTTGCCATAATTTGTCATAGCAAAGCCCAGGCTCACATCCTGCACTGTGTCGTCAACCATGTTGCCCCTGCTACCGTATAACCAATCAGACTTTGAGTTTTGACGATTGTAATCCAGGCTCAGCTCTGTGCGTGTAGTCTCGTTTACCAAGAGCGGCTGCGTAAAACCAAGAGCATAGGAATTAGCATGACCTTTAATTTTATCTTCATAGTCACCCTTAGTTACTCTTACAGCGTTAGTGCTGTAAAGAAAATTCATTTTTGTACCACTGCGACCAATACTACGGCTATACACAGCATTAGCGGCCTTCGTTCCCCTGCTATAAACAGTGCCTAGGCTAAGAGCATCACAATGACCAGACAGGCTCTTGGTATTGAAGAAAAGGCCCGTACGATATTCTCCGCTCGTACTGCTGCCCGCATTATCCTCAAAAACTGTCCAGCTATCACGCTTAGGCTCATAGGCAGTAATCTCATAATCCGTCGTGCCAGGCTTAGCCCCTTCCTTCATCATAATGCGCAGCTGCGTGGAATTAGTAGCATTAAAGAGCAAAAGGTCCTTATTCAGCTCTTTAATATTGGCAATTTCGTTCTCCTGTAAATGAAGCCTGTTTTTGATAAAGGCCGTCTTCGTATGCTTATTGCCTTGGACAGTAGCAGTGCCAGTTCTACCTTCAACCAAAAGCAGCTTCACTGTACCATCAGCAATCGTCTGAGGTGGCAAAAAAGCACGACAGGTTATATAGCCCTTACTGGTATAGAGCTCATTGATTTTGTCTACAACAGCATAAATATCATCCAGCTGCACCATACGTCCTTCGTAAGGCTTGGTAATAGCAGCCAGCTCTGCCTCAGTCAAAACGGCTGAGGGTTCAAAAATAATCTTCTTCAGCTCAAAGCTAAGTGCTTCTCCCTGCTTGGCTTCAGTTTTTTGCTGAGCCTCTACTTTATTTTTCGCTGCTGCCCTATCCTCGGCAATCTAGCGATTTACACGCTCACGCTCTAGGTAGTTGCGCATGCGATTCATTTGGATACCAGCATCACCTTTTATTGGATTCGGCACATTGTCCTCAGGAGCAGCAAAGGCTGTACTGCTTACAACTATGCTTGCCAAAAGCATTACGCTGGCAAAGTGTTTTCTATACATTTTCATGCGGCACCTCTGTATCTAACCATTATGGTACAATAGATAGTTTTCTACCTACCACTCCACATATAATTATACCTCTTTATATGTAAATATACAATAAATATACTTCTTATCACCCCAAATTTTCTTTCTTGTTAAACCCTCTTAACACAGTCTTTTGCATATTTTTCTACTAAGAACAATACCATGTAATAATCATCTAGCTAATTATTACTCATCTGGACGGCCCTTAGCAAGTCTGAAATAGCTAAAGCATTTCTCTATATATCGTCCTAATTTATACTTATCATATCAATTATAGTAGAGCAGATATCACAGGATTATCACACAAAAAAACTCCTAAAGCAGAGCCTAGTAGTCTCTACTTTAGGAGTAATTTTTTATATGTAGCTAAAGCTTTAAGCTAAGCCTAAAAAATTAGTTCAGGCCCTCTAATTGAGCTGCCAGACCTTCGTTTTTCAGGCTGTTAGCCTTGCCCATGTAGCCCTTGTATTCGTTGCGCTCAGCATTACGAGCAGCACGAGCAGCGTCACGAGCAATCTTGGAGATGGACATACCAATTTTCTTGGAATCCAGATCCATTTTAATGATTTCTGCTTTAACGATTTGGCCGATTTCCAGAGCGTCAGCAGGTTTTTCAATGCGTTCACGAGCGATTTCGGAGATGTGAACCAGGCCTTCTAATTTATCGCTAATCTTAACGATAGCGCCGAAGGGCAGGAAGCGCAGAACTTCAACATCCAGCTGGTCGCCGATTTGCAGTTGGCTAGCTTCTGCAACCCAGGGATCCTCTTGGGTAGCTTTGATGGACAGAGCAACGCGTTTAGCTTCCTTGTCAATCTTCTTAACCAAAACTTGAACCTCATCGCCTTCAGCAGCAACGTCAGCAGCCTTAGCATTGCGATCCCAGGACAGCTCGGTGTTGTGTACCAGGCCAACCAGACCTTCGCCAACCTCAACGAACAGACCGAAATCAGCAATCTTTACAACCTTACCGGTTACAACATCGCCTTCGTTAACAGAAGCGTAAGCTTTTTCTTCCTTCTCAGCGCGAGCAGCGATAGCAGCAGCCTTACGAGCTTCCTTAGCTTCCAGATATGCTTGATGCTTAGCTTCTCTTTCAGCCTTTAACAGGTCACGACGAGAGCATACAATGCGTTTCTTATCCAGGTCAACTTCGATGATTTCAGCTTCCAGCTCTTGACCAACATAGGGAGCAAAGTCTTCAACGCGTTTCAGTTCAACATGAGAAGCAGGAATGAAGCCTTCAACGCCTTCAACGGTTACGCCCAGACCAACAACGCCTTTAGCCTTGTTTTTGATGATACGGTTAACCTTAACGGTAGCAGCGCGTTTTTCGCCTTCTGCCAGAGGAGCAACGGTCTTCCAAGCAGCTTCTGCTTCAGCTTTGATTTTGGACATACGTACAACATCAGTTTTGGTGCTGGATGCAACAATCTTAGCTTCAACTTCAACGCCAATTTCTACGTCAGCTTCAGTAGCATTAGGAGCCCATTCGTTGTAAGGAATGAAACCATCATGTCTATAGCCAAAAGATACGTAAACGCCATCTTTATCTTTAGAAATAACTTCACCAGTAACTACTTTACCAGCGTAAACCTCTACCTCCTCCTGTTCATTTAACAATTCCTCAAAAGTTTTTTCGTTTTCCATTAATATAATTGCCTCCTTGATTAAACGGTCTGGAGTCGATGCCCCAGCCGTGATTCCAATTTTATGACAGTTCTCAAACATCCCTGTCCGCAGCTCGGCCGCTGTCTCAATGTGATAAGCCTTGCTGCATTTGTCCTTTACCAAATCATATAAATGTCTGGTATTGGCACTGTTACGCCCGCCGATAACAATCATAGCGTCTACTCTTTGGGCCAGTTCCAACGCAGCCTTTTGTCGCTGCGAGGTAGCTGTACAGATAGTACGCTCAACTCGATATTCGCCCGGACGTTGCTCCCTCATAGCTGCAAGGATTTTTTCAAACTTTTGCAGCTCAAAGGTGGTTTGGATAACAACTCCATACCTCTCTTTTTGCGGAATACTAGAGATATCCTCTACATATTCGACAACGATTGCGTTTTTTCCTGCCCATTTTAAAATACTTTTTACTTCTGGATGATTTTTTTCACCAACAATTATAGGAAAATAACCAGCAGCCGCAACATCTGCTGCTTTTTTCTGTGCAAAGCGCACATTGGGGCAGGTTGCATCCAGAATTGTCAGCCCTCTAGCTTCGGCCTCCTCGTAAACCTCAGGGCCTACTCCATGAGATCTAAAAATGACAGTTTCACCTGGGTGAAATTCATCAAGAGATTCATAACAGTCTATGCCCTTAGAGGCTAGCTCCTCAATGAGCTGAGGATTATGAATCAAGGGTCCCAGGGTTCCCCCTACTACCCTTTCATCAGCAGCCTTTTTAGCTAAATGCACAGCACGCTTAACGCCATAGCAAAAGCCACAGTATTCAGCAACCTCTACCTGCATACTTTATCACCTGCCTGTAGAGCAGCAATGCTGTCCATCATATCATTAGTCAGCTTAGTCAAGAGATCCTTGTCAACAAAAACTTCCTTAGGAAATTCAATGGGCTTGCCAAACTTCACCTTTACCTTGGGCCAGAGCTTGCCCTGGCGCTTGACATCCGTACCGATAACGCAGGTCGGCAAAATTGTCGCCCTCACCTTACCAGCCATCATCAAAGCTCCCGGAGCAGCCTTGCCTAGGGCACCAGTCTTGCTGCGCGTACCCTCAGGAAAAATCGCCAGAACCTCATTGTTTTGCATAATCTCGATGCCATGCTTCAGAGCCGCCCTGTCTGCAGTGCCGCGCTTTACCGGGAAAGCTCCCAGCCATCTATAGATGGTGCCGAGCACTGGTACAAAGAGCTCCTCCTTGGCCATCCAATGCAGCTGACGGGTACAGGCTGCAGCAACTACTGGAGGGTCCAGCAGGCTGATATGATTGCACGCCAGCAAAAGAGGTCCTTTTTTCGGAATATTTTCTTGACCTTCAATCTCTAACCGCAAAAAGATGCGGAAAAAGATTAAGCCGATAAACTTCAAAATAGCATAAAACATTATTCGCGCTCCTGTACTAATTGCTTTAGCTTAGCAACAACCTGTTCTATGTTCATATCTGAGGTATCCAATAAAATAGCATCCTCAGCCTGACGGAGGGGGCTAATAGCACGCTCGCTGTCTTGTTTATCACGATAAGCGATATCCTTTTGCAGCTGCTCTAATTCAACCTTCTCTCCCTTAGCCACTAATTCCTTGTAGCGGCGCAGGGCCCTCTCCTCAACACTAGCTGTGAGGAACACCTTTAGCTGAGCCTTGGGAAATACTACTGTGCCAATGTCGCGGCCATCCATGAGCACGCCGCCAACATCACCCATGCGGCGTTGCTGCTCCACCATAGCCTCGCGCACAGGACCGATTGCAGCCACACGAG
>JAEDNJ010000129.1 GCA_016302525.1 Phascolarctobacterium sp.
GCACCCTGCAGCTGCTCAGCACAAAAGCCAATATGATACATAACCTGGTCAGCAGGAACATAGTTGCGTTGTTTCATTTTGACCTCCTAGCAAAGCAGCCCAGCCACCTTGCTTTACAAAGACTTAATAGCCCAGATTCTCTCCCACCAAAATTACCTTGATACGGTTAGCGGGACGACATCTCCTAGTAACAACAAATTGACAGCAGATTGTTTCATTCATATTACATTCCATGCACTTACCAAATTTAGCGCAGGGTGTAGGCATATTAGGGAATTTTTGGGCGTTAATGGGTGCAGCAGTATTACGAGCACGCTTCAGCGCACTGTCTAAATCCCTTGTTACCTTGTTCATGCCCACAATCATAACAACCTGCTTCGGTCCATAGATGAGGGCAGCACAACGATTGCCATTACCGTCAATATTTACCAGGAGTCCATCCTCACTTACTGCATTAGAGCTCATAAGGAAGGTGTCACAAAGCAAAGCCTGACGCATAATTTCTGTTTTTTCCTCAGGAGTTTTCGCTAAAGCACGGTCAATAACCCTATTGCGTGCAATAACAGCCTCACGCAAGCCAATTTCATCAATGGAAACACTGCCGCCCCAGCTGACAACATCAGTTTCAGGAATCAGCTCTAATGCCCTAGCTAGAGCTTCCTCCTTCGTAGCGCAATAATAAGCAGCAAAGGCGCGTTTTTCTAAGGCAGCTACTACAGTTTTACCATAGAGCTCATTACGTTTTGCTTCGTTTTTATCCATATGCTCACCCTCTTACAGCTTATTCAACATCACCAATGATAACCTCATCAGCTGCATCCATTTCTGCTACGGTAACCTCAATAGCTTCCTTCTTAGCAGTAGGAACATTCTTGCCAACATAATCAGCGCGAATAGGCAGCTCGCGATGGCCACGGTCAATCATAACCGCCAGCTGAATAGCCTTAGGACGGCCAATGTCCATAACTGCATCCAGAGCCGCACGGATAGTACGACCTGTATAGAGAACATCATCTACCAAAATAATAGTCTTGCCTTCAATATCACAGTCAATTTGTGTAGCGTGGACAACAGGATTATAGCCCATAGCAGAAAGGTCATCACGATACAGGGTAATATCCAGGCTGCCAGTTGCAACCTCTACACCCTCAATAGCAGAAATAGACTTTGCTAAGCGTTGTGCCAGAGGTACACCACGAGTATGAATACCTACCAAAATAATATTTTCAACACCCTTGTTGTTTTCGATAATCTCGTGGGAAATACGCACAATAGCACGACGCATTGCCTCAGCATCCATAATAACATTTTTCTTAATAAATTTACTCATAATTTTCACCTCATAAATATATTTTAAAGGACTTATCTATTTGCTTTTATCAGCTAAATTGCCCTAATCTCAGGCGAGTAATAACCTTATTAAAATCCTCCGGGAAGGGTGCCTCGAAGCACATTCTCTCTCCCGTTCTAGGATGAGTAAACTCCAAGGTGTGCGAATGCAGCGCCTGTCCTTGGATACCAAAGCAGGTCTTCATGGGCGAATACTTGGGGTCTCCGACCAAGGGATAGCCTAAATGCTCCATATGCACGCGAATTTGGTGAGTGCGGCCAGTACGCAGGCGACAACGAACTACAGTAAACTTGCCATAGCGCTCCAGCACCTCATAATCCGTAACCGCCTCACGGCCATCCTCACTGACCACAGCCATTTTTTTGCGATCGTTTTTATCACGAGCGATAAGGGTTTCAATGGTGCCGCTATCTGTTTTTATATTGCCCCGTACTACTGCCAGATAGGTGCGTTGCGCCGTTTTTGCCTGAATCTGCTGGCTTAAGGAAACATGGGCAGCATCATTTTTTGCGCAAATCATAATGCCGCTGGTATCCTTGTCTAAACGATGGACAATGCCAGGACGAATAACGCCATTAATGCCAGAGAGATTTTTACAGTGATAAAGCAAAGCATTAACCAGGGTACCGCTGTAGTTGCCAGCAGCAGGATGTACCACCATCCCACGAGGCTTATTTACTACGACTACATCCTCATCCTCATAAATGATATCCAAGGGAATATTCTCCGGCTGCACATCTAAGGGCTGAGGCTCCGGCAGGGTAACGATAATTTCATCTCCTGCCTTTAATTTATAGTTAGATTTCAGGACCTTGCTCCCTTTAACAGCACGCCCCTCCTCTAACAGCTTCTGCATATTAGAACGAGTAACCTCCAGCAAAATTGCCAAGCCCACATCTGCACGCTGCCCAGCCTCATTTTCGCTTATGATTATTCTTTCTTGCTCAATACATCTGTTGTCATTATGCTCCATATAATCATTCCTACTCCACAACAAATTGCAATATCTGCCACATTAAAAACAGGCCAGATCCGAAAATCAAAAAAATCTATAACCAATCCCTGACGGATACGGTCAATTACATTACCAAAGGCACCACCCACAAAAAGGGCTACACCGTAGCGTGTCCACCAATCGCTTTCCATAATCTCTTTTTTATAATAAACCAAGGCAGCAATTACGGAAATAGCAATAAAAACAAAAATCCAACGACTTCCCTCAAACATCCCAAAGGCAGCACCGGGATTTAAAATATAGGTCCAATGAAAAATATTCTCAATTACGGGCACACTTTCTCCTAAGCTAAAATTATGTACCACATAATACTTGGTTAGCTGGTCTAAAGCCACCACCAAAACACTAAGCAAAAGTAAATACATCTTCTAAAAAAACATCCTTCTCATAGAAATACTTCATCACGTTATATTTTACCACAAAGAAAATCTTTTTACCAGTATCGCAGGGCAAGAGATTATACTAATTTACGGCAGTCTTCGTACCAAAACAATAACAGCACTGCCTTTTAGCAAGAAAACTGCCAAAAAAAATTTGCAGCTACTTAAAACCAAATTGCTATCTTCATTATAATAATAAGACCGCCACAAAAATTTGAAGCCTCCTTATTATAAAAACAACAACACTAACTTTTAGCAAACAAAAAAGACTGCCACAGAGATCTGCAGCAGTCTTAGTGTTAATTTGACGATTTACTATTAGTACAGCATCTTGTTGGCAATAACCAGGCGTTGAATTTGGTTGGTGCCTTCATAGATTTGCATAATCTTAGCATCACGCATCATCTTTTCAACAGGATATTCCTTGCTGTAGCCATAGCCGCCCATTACCTGGATAGCATCAGTGGTAACTTGCATAGCAACATCAGAAGCATAGCATTTAGCCATAGCAGCCTCTTTGGCAAAATCCATACCTTGGTCACGCATCCAGCAAGCCTTTTGTACCATCAAACGAGCAGTTTCAACCTTAATTCCCATGTCGGCAATCATTTGTTGTACTAATTGGAAGGAAGCGATAGGTTGACCAAATTGACGGCGTTCCTTAGCATATTTAATGCAGCAGTCCATAGCAGCTTGAGCAATACCTACGGAAATAGAACCAACGAAGGGACGAGCGCTGTCTAAGGTCTTCATAGCAATGCGGAAGCCCTCGCCTTCACGGCCTAAACGCGCGGATTCAGGTACAACAACATCCTCTAAAATCAGCTCGCAGGTGTTGGAAGGACGAATGCCCATCTTGTCTTCCTTTTTGCCTACACGGAAGCCAGGAGTACCCTTAGGAATAATGAAGGCAGTTAAGCCACGAATACCACCAGTTTTACGAGTGTTAGCAAATACAGTGAAGATTTCAGCTTCACCACCATTGGTGATGAACATCTTGGAACCATTCAGGGTGTAGGTGCCATCCTCTTTGTTCTTTACAGCACGGGTAGCAACGCTACCAGCATCAGAGCCAGCACCAGGCTCGGTCAGAGCAAAGGCAGCCAGGCCGCCATTGTTCAGTACATCACAGTATTGGCGTTTTTGTTCATCAGTACCAGCAATCAAAACAGGCAGAGTAGCCAGAGAGTTAGCTGCAAAGGAGGTAGCAACGCCAGCACAGCCCTTACCCAGCTCTTCGTAAATAGCAGCAATAGTCAGACTGTCAACGCCCATACCATCATATTCTTCGGGAACCATAATATTGGTCAGACCCATTTCAAAGGCTTGCTCAACCAAACCCTCACGCATATGGTTTTCCTTGTCCATCTCGGCAGCGTAGGGAGTAATCTCCTTCTCTACAAACTCGCGCACCATTTGTTGGAGCTCTAGTGTTTCTTCAGTAATTGCAAAATCCATCTTCATCCTCCTAATTAATCACTTTATTTCTCAATAGCTTATTCTCTAAATTGTTAATACCAACTACCACTTAGCGGGAATTTCTTCAAACCGCGCATTGATAAACATTGTCGTTAAAATTGTGGCAAGAAGCTTTCCTTGCGGACCATGAACCTCTACCTCAATGACCATGGTTGTACGACCGTGATGGCGCACCTTAGCCGTAGCAGAAATTCTGCAGGCCTCCTTGACATTGCTGATAAAATTCATGCTAAAATCCAGCGTAGAAACTACTGCCCCCACGCTCGCACCAGTAACACCAAGAGTAGAATCTGCCAGTGCCTCTAGCACACCGCCGTGAATTATACCCCTATGATTAAAGTGCAGCTCTGGGTCAATGTCCATGCTAATGGTAGCACCACCGCAATGTATTTCCTCAATGTTTATATTAAAGTAGTCGGAAATAAATAACGGGTTGTGAGTATAAAGCTCACGAATATATGCAGGAACGTCTTTGACTAATTCCAAAAGCATTCATCTCCTTATGGTAAAAAGAGTATTTTTACAGACATAATCAATTAATTTTAACACAAAACTCTATTTTTGGCAACTGCAAGCAGC
>JAEDNJ010000130.1 GCA_016302525.1 Phascolarctobacterium sp.
ACCTTGCGTACAGTTGCCTCACCGATGAACTTTTGTACATTCTCATCTGCTAAAGCAATCTTTTCCAGCTCTTCTTTAGTAGCGGCTGCCGGAACAGTCAGACGACCACGAACCTTACCATTAACCTGAAGCACGATTTCGATAGCATCCACTACCAGTGCGCTTTCATCAACCTCAGGCCATTGTTGTGCGTGTACGCTGCTATTAGCATCAATAGCACCCTGCCACAGCTCTTCAGTGATATGAGGTACAAAGGGAGCCAGCATCTTAATGAGAGCAGAAATTGCTTCGTAAATCAGACCAGGATGAGGATTCTTGGAAGCTTCTTTGTAGAGGTACAGAGCATTAACCAGCTCCATCATTGCAGAAATAGCGGTGTTGAAGTTAAATCTGGTAACAATGTCTGTAGTAACCTTCTTAATGGTATTATGCAGGGTACGGCGCAGGTCCTTATCTGCACCCTCCAGCGTAGCCACATCATAGCTGGTAACAGCTTGCTCTAATTGCGGCATGAAGCTATACACAATACGCCATACACGGTTTAAGAAGCGGAATGAGCCCTCTACACCAGTATCGCTCCAATCCAACTCTTTTTCAGGAGGAGCAGCAAACATGATAAAGAGACGAGCAGTATCAGCACCGTACTTGCCTACGATTTCCTCAGGAGATACAACATTGCCCAAGGATTTGGACATCTTAGAGCCATCCTTTAATACCATACCTTGGGTTAACAGGTTGGAGAAGGGCTCAGGATAGTCTAACAGGCCAGCATCACGCAAAACCTTGCAGAAGAAACGACTATAGAGCAAGTGCAAAATAGCATGCTCAATACCGCCGATGTATTGGTCAACAGGTCCCCAATACATATTTTTAGCCTTATCAAAGGGCTTCTCTGCATTTCTAGCATCAGTGTAACGGAAATAGTACCAGGAGGAGCACAGGAAGGTGTCCATGGTATCAGTTTCGCGTTTGGCAGCAGCGCCACATTTCGGGCAGGTGCAGTTAACAAAGGCTTCGCTAGTAGCCAAAGGAGAGGTTGCGCCAGCAGTAAAGCTTACATCCTCAGGCAGGCGTACCGGTAATTGTTCTTCAGGAACAAGCACCTCACCGCAGTTTGGGCAATAAATAATAGGAATAGGAGCACCCCAGTAGCGTTGACGGCTAATCAGCCAATCACGCAGACGATAGTTGATACGGCGTTTACCAAAGCCCTCAGCCTCAGCCTTGTCCATAATCTTGGCCATAGCTGCGTGCATTTCCATGCCGTCGAACTCTCCAGAGTTTACCATTACGCCATCCTTATCAGTGTAGGCAGCCTCCATGGTAGCAGGGTCAAGATGCTTATCCTTAGGCTCGATAACAACGATTTTTTCAATGCCGTATTTATTAGCAAACATGAAGTCACGATCATCACTGGTAGGAACGCCCATAACTGCGCCAGTACCATAATCGTAGAGAACATAGTTAGTTACCCAAATTTGTACCTTTTTACCGGTATAGGGGTTAATGCAGTCTACACCAGTATACATACCCTCTTTTTCGCTTTCGCTGGAGGTACGCTCGATATCAGAAACATTGCGAATACGCTTTACAAAGGCGCGGATTTCTTCAGCCTTAGGATTGTTTTCGCAAAGCTTTTCAATCAGAGGATGCTCAGCAGCTAGAGCCATGAAGGTTACGCCATAAGCGGTATCGGGACGGGTGGTATAAACATCTACATAGGAGTTGATAGCAGGAATCTCAAAGCGGAATTCCAAGCCCTCGGAGCGACCAATCCAGTTGCGTTGCATAGTACGAACACGCTCAGGCCAGCCTTGGAGCAGGTCTAAATCCTTCAGCAGCTCTTCAGCATAATCGGTAATCTTGAGGAACCATTGGCTTAATTGTTTTTTGCGTACATCATTATCGCAACGCCAGCATTTGCCGTCGATAACCTGCTCATTAGCCAAAACAGTGTTACAGGTATCACACCAGTTAACAGCAGATTCCTTCTTTACAGCCAAGCCGCGTTTGTAGAACAGTTCAAAGAACCATTGAGTCCATTTATAATAATCCTCTTTGCAGGTGATAACCTCTCTATCCCAGTCGTAGGACAGACCCAGTCTCTTTAATTGACGGGTCATATTAGCAATGTTGGAAAGAGTCCAATCCTTCGGAGGAATGCCGTGCTTAATAGCAGCATTTTCTGCAGGCATACCAAAGGAATCGTAGCCCATAGGATGCAGCACATTATAGCCCTGCATAGTACGGAAACGAGCAGTTACATCACCAATAGAATAGTTGCGCACATGGCCCATGTGCAGATTGCCAGAGGGATACGGGAACATTTCTAGAACATAGGATTTAGGTTTATTTTCGTCAACTTCAACCTTAAAGGTTTTATTGTCTTCCCACACCTTTTGCCATTTTTCTTCAATGGCATGGGGAGCATATTTCTCTTGTAGCACCTTGTCTACCTCCTCAATATATTTACGGGGAACACTACTCCCCTATTATATTCTAACCATTACATTATATAGCTACGATAGATAAAAGTCAAATCTTTTCGGACTGAATGCTTTTGTTTATAAACAGCAATCTATCTTTGCAGCTACGCTAGACAGTTATCTAGTTAGCACATAAAAAAATTGTCTCTTATCTATGCTATATAGTGTTCCATGGAGTTATCTACATTCTCCTAAAGAAAGCTGTTTTCATTTGACATAGAATATGACTACTAAATAATTTAGACAAAAATACCGACCTCAAAACATTAGATTATTGGTCTAACAATTTGAGGTCGGCACATTTCTTAGGCTCAATTAAATTAGCTTATTCCTTGCAGGTTATGCTGGTACGGAAGCGTTTGAAATTTTTTAAATAACCCTTTTGGCTATAGGGAGCTCTTAAGGTTACATAAAATTTCTTATCGTTATGGAAGAAGACAATAACAGAATTCTTTACTCTGCTCTTTTCGGAGTTGCCATTAGTATAGCCCTCCATAAAATAGCCAAAGCGATCAGGATTAATCTTAATGGTATACTCATTGTAAATCTCAAAGCCGTACTTTGTGAATTCATCTCTAATGCCATCCTTAAGCTTACGCAGGAGCTTTCTGTCTGTAGAAGCGCCAGCCTGAGAGGGTTCAGCATCAACAGCAGTCACCCTATAATAAGCACCCTTTTTGTCCTCGGCTGCCACAACAACATTCTCACCATTATCATCAGCATAGTCAAAGCCTTCGGGCAGCTGTACGCTAATTTTATAATCATTATCCTGGAAAATCTTAGAGCTGGTTACAGGCTCCTCTACCTTAGCAGCAAAGCAGCTAGCAGTAAGCGAAAAAGCCAAGACAGCAGCTAAACCTAACTTTTTAAGCATAAGAATCACTCCTTATTATCAATAATATTCATGCTTACATTATAGCACAATAGACCTTAATTGAAAATGAATTTTTGCTGTATTTACAGCTTTATCAAGCTAGCTACAGCCTCAGCAGCTATGCCCTCACCACGGCCAGTAAAGCCCAGCTTTTCCGTAGTTGTCGCCTTCACATTAACCTGGTCTAGATAAACCTTCAGCACACGAGCAACATTTTTTCTCATATTCTCGATATGCGGAGCCATCTTAGGAGCCTGGGCAATAATCGTCACATCAACATTATTCACGCTCCAGCCCTTAGCTTCTAAAAGGCCTACTACATACTCAGTCAGCTTCATGCTGTCAGCCCCAGCAAAGCGGGGATCCGTATCAGGAAAATGCTTGCCAATGTCTCCCAGAGCTGCTGCACCTAAAAGAGCATCCATCAGCGCGTGTAAAGCTACATCAGCATCACTATGCCCTAAGAGCCCCTTACTATAGGGAATCTCTACACCACAAATAATACATTTTCTATCTTCTACGAGCTTATGTACATCAAAGCCGCTACCAATTCTAAACTGCATATTTCTCTCCTTTTTGCTGTTTAATCCATGCAATTCTTCCCATTATTTAAAACCGCTCACCTCAAGCTATTCGGACCAAAGCTTTCGGGCAACAATTCCTCTAGTGTCATTTCCTTGTAGTCCTCTGGTGATTTAGCAATGAGCACCACCATTTCCTTAGGATTGCAAAACTCCCGCATGACCTGACGGCACACGCCGCAGGGAGCGCAATAGTCCGTGATTGTGTAATTCGGCCCGCCAACTATAGCAACAGCCACCAGCTTCCTTTCACCCTCCTGAATCGCATGAAAGATAGCATTGCGCTCAGCGCAAATACCAGCAGGATAGGAAGCATTCTCAACATTCACTCCCAGATACACCTTGCCAGAGCCCATTAAGGCCGCAGCAGAAACATTAAATTTAGAGTACGGGGCATAAGAATTCTTTTGGTTATCAATGGCCATTTGAATTAGCTTAGCACGATTAAAATCCATAACCAGGGCTCACCTCTTTTCTTCCTTCTATTGTATCAGCACTTACTCTAGGATGCAAGAAAAAGCTCTGGCTTTGACACCAGAGCTTGAGTAATTATTTATTTTCTTTTTGTTGTTTTACCAACAGAGAGGTGCGAATATGCAGCTCACGCAGTTGCTTTTCGTCAACATCGTTAGGAGCCTGGGTCATCAGGTCGCTAGCAGATTGAGTTTTCGGGAAAGCAATTACGTCACGAATAGAATCGCGTTTAGCCATAATCATAATCAGACGGTCCAAACCAAATGCCAGACCACCATGTGGAGGAGCGCCATATTCGAAAGCGTTCATCATGAAGCCAAACTTCTCTTGTGCTTCCTCGTCAGACAGACCAATAGCCT
>JAEDNJ010000131.1 GCA_016302525.1 Phascolarctobacterium sp.
ATCCGTCAAGGTTTTGGCCTTTCTAATTTCGTCGCGAACCCATTCAGCAGTACGGCCGCCAGTGCCAATAATGCCAGCACCACCAGCATTAGATACACCTGCAGCTAAAACTGCATCAGAGCACCAGGCCATACCGCCCTGGATAACAGGATATTTGATTCCTAAAAGCTCAGTAAGTTTTGTTTTCATAATGAAGCCTCCTTCAATAAGTGATGAGAAATAATCTCCATAATAAGGTTTTAGCACAGACTAATTGCTATACTCTTTTATGCTTATATTATATAATAATTGCTCTTCTTAGTAAAGTGACCTGGGCAACGAAATGTTTAGAGAATAATATAGTATGCATTTAGGGCTAAGAGAAAGCAGCTTATCTGGCTAAACACTGCCAGATAATAATAAAAATATTGTAATATTATATTGTTGTATTGCTTTATAAGCTCTGTAAATATTAATAGTACAGCTTAAGAGAATAATGCTTGCTATTGAGCCTGCTTTGTGGTATTATACTTCATATAAACTCTTTGTCCTGTGTGGTAAATATTAACCGCGCACAAATACAAATACAACAGAGAGTTGAAATGCTGGCTGAGCAAGGCCAGTATTGGGGAATTATCCTAGATAATTTTCTCATCCTATTTTTTGTTTTAATGAGGAGGAAGTTGTTATGAAAAAGTTGTTTGTAATGCTTATGGCAATTGTTACTGCTGTTGCTATGCTCTGCGCTGGCTGTGGTGGAGACAAGAAGGCTGCTCCTAGTAAGGAAGCACCTAAGGCTAAGATTTTGCGTGTAGCTACTGAGCCGTCCTTTGCACCCTTTGAATTCCAAAAAGAGGGCTCCAAGGAATTTACTGGCTTTGATATTGATTTGATTAAGGCTTTGGGTACTAAGGCTGGTTATAAGGTTGAGGTATCCAACATGGGCTTTGATGCGCTGATTCCCGCTTTACAGGCTGGTAACATTGATGTTGCTATTGCTGGCATGACTATTACTGACGAGCGTAAAAAGGTTGTTGATTTTACCGCACCTTATTATAATGCTGGTCTGATTGTTGTTGTTCACAAGGACAATAATACTATCAAGGGCTTTAAGGATTTAGCTAATAAGAAGCTGGCTGTACAAATTGGTACTACTGGTGAAAAACAAGCTCACAAGGTTCCTGGTGCAAAGGTTACTGCTTTCAATACTAATGTCGAAGCAACCATGGAGCTGAAAACTGGTGGTGCTGAGGCCGTTATCAATGACAGACCTGTAGCAGAATACTTCCTGGCAACTGGCGGCGGCGATAAGTTTGCTAAAACCGTTGGTGATGTTCTGGAAGCTGAGCAATACGGTATTGCTGTTAAAAAAGGCAACAAAGAGCTGTTGGATGCTCTAAATAAAGCTTTAGCTGATGCTAAAAAAGATGGTACCTATGACAAGATTTATAAGACCTGGTTTGGTGCGGCTAAATAATAATTATTTTGCATAATTAGAGGGAGATTTATGGCTCCCTCTAAAGTGCGTATTTGGGAGGTAGTTTATTATGAAAAAACTTATGCTGGTGATTATGGCGATGGTAGCTGCTGTTGCTCTAGTATGCGCTGGCTGTGGCGGTGGGGAGAAAAAAGCTGCTGCACCGAAGGAAAAGGTTATGAGGGTTGCTTGTGAACCTACCTTTGCACCCTTTGAATTCCAAAAGGAAGGCTCTAAACAATTTGACGGCTTCGATATGGATTTAATCCGTGCTGTCGGCAAACAAGCTGGTTATAAGGTAGAAATTTCTAACATGGGCTTTGATGCACTGATTCCTGCTCTGCAAGCTGGCAATATTGATGTTGCTTGCTCTGGCATGACTATTACTGATGAACGCAAAAAGGCTGTTGATTTCTCTGCTCCTTATTACACCTCTGGTCTGATTATTCTGGTTAACAAGGATAACGATTCCATTAAGAGCCTGGCTGATTTAAAGGGCAAGAGCATTGCCGTACAAATTGGTACCACTGGCGAAAAGAAGGGCCGTAGTGTAGAGGGCGCAAAGATTAAGGCTTTCAATGCTAATACCGAGGCCGTAATGGAACTGCAAAACAAGGGTGTGGACGCTGTTATCAATGATGCTCCCGTTGTTGGCTACTATTTAGCTCAAGGCGGTGCTAAGGTTGCTAAAACTGTTGGCAGCGTAATGGAAGCTGAAGAATACGGTATCGCTGTTAAAAAAGGCAACAAGCAACTGCTGGATGACATCAACAAGGCTTTAGCTGAGTTGAAGAAAAACGGCGAATATGAAAAGATTTACAAGACTTGGTTTGGCGAGACTGCTAAGAAATAAGCTTTGTAGAGTATTATTTAGGGTTTAGTAGGGAGCAGGTTGCACATAACAACGTGCTCCCTTATACTTATTTGTGAGAGGAGAAAGGTATGGAAATAGATTTTGGCTTAATGGTAAAATCCTTGCCCCTGCTTATTGAAGGTGCATTAATTACCATTGAAGTTACAGCGCTGAGCGTACTGTTTGGTCTCTGTATTGGCTGCGTGGTAGGTATTATGCGCTTATGTAATGTACACGCTTTACGCATCATTTCCAATGTTTATGTTGACTTTATTCGTGGCACCCCTCTTTTGGTACAAATCTTTATCGTTTACTTTGCTTTGCCACAGATTATCGGCCATAGGGTAGACCCCTTCGTGGCCGCCATTTCTGCCTGCTCCATTAACTCTGGCGCTTATGTTGCAGAAATTTTCCGCGGCGGTATTCAATCTATTGATAGAGGCCAAATGGAGGCTGGTCGCAGCTTGGGTATGACCTGGTGGCAAACAATGAGATACATTATTCTGCCGCAGGCTTTCAAACGCATTATTCCTCCCTTGGGCAATGAGTTTATCGCTATGTTGAAGGACTCCTCTCTGGTTTCTGTAATCGGCTTTGAGGAATTGACCCGTCGTGGTCAGCTGGTAATTGCTCGTACCTATGCTTCTATGGAAATCTGGACCTGTGTTGCTATTATTTACTTAATTATGACCTTTACTGTTTCTCGTCTGGTTGCTGTTTTGGAAAAGAGGTTTGATACAAAATGAGTAAAGAAATGATTAAAATTACTAACCTCAAGAAAAGTTTTGGCGACCTAGAGGTCTTAAAGGGGATAAATTTAAGCATTGCTGCAGGTGAGGTTGTCGTTATTTTAGGAGCTTCTGGCGGTGGTAAAAGTACGCTTTTGCGCTGCATTAACCGTTTAGAGGAACCTACGAGCGGCGAAATTCAATTAGATGGCGTTATCGTTACAGACAATAACATTAACGAGGTACGCCGTGAGGTTAACATGGTCTTCCAACATTTTAATCTTTTTCCACACATGACGGTGTTAGAAAATCTTACCCTGGCACCCATGAAGGTGCGAGGTATTTCTAAGGCCGAGGCTGAGGATACTGCAAGAAAAACTCTGCAAAGAGTTGGTTTGTCTGACAAGATTAATATGTATCCTGATTCCTTATCTGGTGGACAAAAGCAGCGTGTTGCTATTGCCCGTGGTCTCTGCATGAACCCAAAGGTTATTCTCTTTGACGAGCCTACATCTGCGTTGGACCCCGAAATGGTTCAAGAAGTTCTGGATATTATTAAGGAGCTGGCTGGTATAGGTATTACTCTGGTACTGGTTACGCACGAAATGGGCTTTGCTCGTGAGGCTGCTGATAGAGTAATCTTTATGGCAGACGGCTGTATTTTAGAGCAGGGGACACCAGAAGAGGTATTTGATCATCCTAAAGAGGAAAAGACCAAACAATTCTTATCTAAAATTTTGTAAGGAGTATTAGTGAGATGAGTGATTATAAAATGGTTGAAATTAATCCAGAGCAATATAACATTAGCTTAAAGGATATTGAGCTAGTGAATAAGATTGGCGTGAAGGCTGTACAGCTGGTAAGCTTTACTCCGGAGTATTTCAGTCAAAAGCCTCAGGGAGAGGTTATGCAAACAATCTACATTGATGAAACTGGCCGTACTGTTTTCCATGCCTATGCTGCGGGAGAAAAGTTTGGTGAGGTTAAGGCTGTGCGCCAAGAGGAAAGACAAGTTGGCATGACCAATGCTAAGTATATTTATCACTTCCTACTGCGCTTGCTGGAGAAGGAGCACTACAAGGAATTAGACCCTCGCCCCGGCTGCTGGCAGGCTGCTATTGAATATACCAATGGTCAAAGCAAGAATTTCTATGGTCCTTTCTTTGATGAAACCATCGTTAATGGTACTGATGTTAATGAGTTCATTATGAGCATTGTGCAGATTGCTAACACCAATCTCTTTGGTCGCATTGACCCCATGCTGCAGCTAGAGCAATGTATTGAAAACTTCTCGCAAATTACCACAGAGGAGAATTTAAACTATATCTTCCAAGCTCTGCAATACTGTGTGTACAAGAATGTTATGGTTGATACCATGGTAAATGCTTCTGCTATGGCAGTTGCCAATAACAGCCAGGTTAACGCTGGCGGCTTTAATATCGAGGCCTTGAAGCTAGAGGATGGCGAGTATGCTATGGTTGCCATGACGACACCAGAGCGTGTTAATAGTCTGCCAGCTGCTTATTTCTCCATGCCTCTGGAAACCTTAATGCGCTACACCCTTAATCAAGAGGTGGTTGGCCTCTTTATCAATCCGGGCAGCCAAAACTTCATGATTCCTATGGAAATGCTCAAGGCTATCGTAGATAGCTTCGGCACAAAAAGCTAAATAATTACCTAACAAAAAACCTCTATAGAGTAGTGTTGACTACTAGCTATAGAGGTTTTTTTATTGC